>JAPKZE010000072.1 GCA_026393955.1 Candidatus Aminicenantota bacterium | reverse complement strand
GGCAAGAACAGCTACCCGATGTGGATCGGCGGCCAGATGTACTTCGTCTCCGATCGGACGGGCGGCATCGCCAACGTCTACACCCAGAAGCTGGGGGCCAAGGAGGCCGTCCAGGTCACGAAGTACGCCGACGTCGACGTGATGATGCCTCAAACGGACGGCAAGTCCATCGTTTACGTCCAGGACGGTTGGCTGCACGTCTTCGACGCGCCTTCCGCCAAGGACACGAAGATCGCCGTCACCGTGCCCTCGGACCGCTGGGCCCTGCGCGACCGGGTCATCAACCCGCGCGATTACATTCACACGGCCCACCTCGCGGACGACGGCCAGACGGTCGTCCTCGAGGCCCGGGGCGACATCTACCGCGTCCCGACCGGCTCGGGCCCGACCGAGAACCTGTCCTGGACCCCCGGCACGCGCGAGACCACCCCGGCCCTCTCCCCGGACGGCAAGACCGTCGCCTTCTTCAGCGACAAGAGCGGCGAGTACCAGCTCTACACCCAGCCGGCCGCCGGAGGTGACTGGACGCCGATCACGACCGATCTCGACCGGGCCGTCTACCGGCTGGCCTGGTCGCCGGACGGCAAGAAGATCCTCTTCGGCAACAAGGACTACGCCATCTTCTGGGTCGACGTGGCGGCCAAGAAGCTGGTCAAGGTCGATTCCTCCAACCAGATGAAGAACGACGAGTTCACCTGGGAGATCGCCGACTACACCTGGTCGCCCGACTCCAAGTGGATCGCCTACAGCTTCGTCCAGGCCAACCGCAACAGCCAGATCTTCCTCTACAACATCGAGACGGCGAAGAAGGTCGCGGCGACGACGGACTTCTACGACAACCTCTACCCGGCCTTCGACGCCAACGGCGACTATCTCTATTACGTCTCGAGCCGGAACTTCGCCCTGAGGATGGATTTCTACGAAGACAACCACGTCATCGCGACGCCCCAGCAGATCATGGCCGTCCAGCTCCGCGACGGCGAAAAGCCCCCGTTCGCCGACGACGGCGGAGACAAGCAGGATAAGAAGGCCGCTCCCGTCCCTTTCCGCATCGATACGGAGGGCCTGGTCAAGCGG
This sequence comes from Candidatus Aminicenantota bacterium, assembly GCA_026393955.1. Taxonomy (GTDB): domain Bacteria; phylum Acidobacteriota; class Aminicenantia; order Aminicenantales; family Saccharicenantaceae; genus RBG-16-66-30. The sequence continues at coordinate 2,217 of JAPKZE010000072.1, read as the reverse complement.
ACCTATCCGCTGCCCGTTCCGCCCGGCAACTACTTCTGGCTCAAGGCCGGCAAGGGCAAGGTGCTCTGGGCTTCGGTCGACGCCTTCACCGAAGCCGAGTACGAGGAGATCTTCAAGACCAGGTCGGGCGACACCAAGTGGACGCTCCATATCTTCGACATGGCCGGCCGCAAGGACGTCCCGCTCGGCGGCGAGGTCCGCGAATTCGCCCTGTCGACGAGCGGCGAGCAGCTCCTGGTGCGCCGCGACTCCGACTTCTATACGACCTCCGTGGACAAGGCCTTCGCCTCCAAGGCCGCGGGCGACAAGCTCAACCTGAGCGGCCTCGTCTACAAGGTCGACCTCCGGAAGGAATGGCTCCAGATCTTCAACGACGCCTGGCGCTGGTACCGGGATTTCTTCTATGACGCCGGGTTCCACGGCCGCGACTGGAAGGCCATGGGTGACAAGTACCGGGCCTACATCCCACACCTCTCGTCGCGGGCCGAGCTGAACTGGGTCCTGTCCCAGATGGTCGGCGAGCTCTGCGTCTCCCACACCTATGTCGGCGGCGGCGACTACGGTCCGGGCGCGACGCCCGGGTCGCCGGTCTTCACCGGCCTGTTCGGGGCCGACCTCGTCCCGGACAAGGCTTCGGGCCTCTACAAGCTGGCCAGGATCTACGGCCCCACCGACATCAACCTCAACCTGCCCGGGCCGCTCGTCCGGCCCGACATCGCCGCCAGGGAGGGGGACTTTCTCCTGGCTATCGACGGCACGGCCCTCAAGGCCGGCGACGACTATTTTAAGCTCCTCCAGACGACGGCCGGCCGGAAGATCAAGGTCACGGTCAACGCCAAGCCGGTCATGGAGGGCGCCAAGACTTACGAGGTCGAGCCCGTCCGCAGCGACACGCCGATGCGCTACTTCCGTTGGATCGACGACAACATCAAGGCCATCGACAAGGCCACGGGCGGCCGCGTCGGCTACATGCACATCAACGCCATGGGCGGCGGCGGCATCGGCGAGTTCGACAAGTATTGGCGGGCCTTCCGCTATAAAGAGGGGGTCATCATCGACGTCCGCCGCAATTCCGGCGGCTGGACCGAGTACTTCCTCATCGACAAGCTCGAGCGCGAGCTCGTCGCCTACAACAACCTCCGGAACATGGTCCCGTTCCGCTATCCCGGCTCGGCCGGCAACGGCAACTACGTCGTCATCTCCAACGAGAACAACGGCTCGGACGGCGAGGCCTTCGTCGAGCACTTCAAGGCCCGCAAGCTGGGCACCGTCGTCGGCGTCCCGTCGTGGGGCGGCCTGGTCGGCATCCTCAACCAGCAGCTGACCATCGACTCGGTCATGGCCGGCCGCGACCTCCAGCTCGAGAAGGCCATCGCGGTCATGCTGGAGAAGATCAAGGCCAATCCGCTCAAGTTCGCGCCCAAGCCGGCCTATCCGAAAAAATAGCGCAGAAGAGAAGATCAAGGGAATAACCATGAGCAAAAGCGTTAAAGGCACCGAGACCGAGAAGAACCTGCTGAAGGCCTTTGCCGGCGAATCGCAGGCGAGGAACCGTTACACCTACTTCGCCGGCGCGGCCCGTAAGGCGGGATACGAGCAGATCGCGAACATCTTCGCGGAAACGGCCGACAACGAGAAGGAACACGCCAAGGTCTTCTTCAAGCACCTGGAGGGGGGCGAGGTCGAGATCACCGCCGCCTACCCGGCCGGGGTGATCGGGGACACCAAGGCCAACCTCGAGGCCGCGGCGGCCGGGGAGAGGATGGAATGGAGCGATCTCTACGCCGGCTTCGAGAAGACGGCCCGGGCCGAGGGCTTCCCCGATGTCGCGGCCTCGTTCAAGCAGGTCGCCGAAGTGGAGTCCTTCCACGAGAAGCGGTACCGCAAGCTGGCCGCGAACATCGACGCCGGCCAGGTCTTCAAGAAGCCCGCCGCCGTGAAATGGCACTGCATCAACTGCGGGTACGTGTTCGAAGGCACCGAGCCGCCCAAGGAATGCCCGGCGTGCCGCCATCCGCAGGCGTACTACGAGGTGCTCGCGGAGAACTACTGAGGGGGATCGCGTTACGTCGTGCGCGTGCCAGGGCAAGAGGGCCTTCAGGCCCCCTTCCCGTTTCTCTCGTGTACTATCGCCGCAGGGTGGACCGAAAAGCGAGAGCATCTGACGGCATGGCCAAGAATAAAATAGCCATTTTCGACCTCACCGGGTGCGAGGGG
>JAPKZE010000157.1 GCA_026393955.1 Candidatus Aminicenantota bacterium | reverse complement strand
CGGCTCCTTTGCTCGACTATTATACTCTCGCACAGGGGCGAAATTCGACGCACATATCTTTAATCTAGACGGGATCCGGCCGGAAAAAGTTCCCGCCGCTGCCCTCCCGATAATCGGGGAATCGGTATTGTGTCCCCGGATCAAAAAACGTATATTGGGGGGGCCTATCTCCCCCAAAATCCGGTATCCGGAGGGAACGATGTCACAGATCCCGCAAAGAACGAATTGGGGCCCGGTCCTGGTGCTGGGCAGTCTCTGGGGGCTCTCGGAAGCGGCACTCGGAATGTACCTGCGCCAGTGCGCCTCGACCGTCTCCGGCTCGGTCATGACCGGCGCGGCCCTCTTCTTCCTGGCCGCGGCCTGGGCCCTGTCGCCCCGGAGAAGGACGGTCGCCCTCATGGTCGGCCTGGCCGCGGGCTTCAAGCTCTTCGACGCCCTGCTCCTGGGCCTGCCCGTCCTTCACGGCGCCATCGGCAACCCCATCTTCGACATCGTCGTGGAGGGCGCGGCCTTCGCGCTGGTCATCGGCGTCGTCAGCCGGTCCGTCACGGCCAAAGCCGCCGGACAGGGTCTCGCGGGCGGCCTCAGTGCGCTCGTCGCGGTCAACCTCTTCCCCCTGGTCAAGTTCGCGACGGGCGTGGCCCCGTGCGTCGCCGGCACGGCCTACCCGCTCTCGCTCTACTACGCGCCGATCGCCGTGGCCCTTTCGGCCCTGACGGTCCCGTTGGGCCTCTGGGCCGGCGCCGCCCTGGCCGCGCTCGAGGCTCGTCCGGTGCGCCTGCGCTGGCTCTCGCCCGCCGCGGTAGCCCTGTCCCTCGGCGCCCTGGCCCTGCTCCGGCTTCTCTAGACCGGCCGGGCGAAGGAGGATCCGATGGAGAAAAAAACAGCCAAGAGATCGCCGGGCGGCGTCAGCCGCCGGGATTTCATCAAAGGCATGGGCACGGGCGCTCTCGGCACGGCCGTCATTCCCGAGCTTCTCGGCCAGTCGATCGCGACCAGGAAGGGACGCGTCCCGGTCTATGAGCGCAAGACGATCGCCCTGACGGTCAACGGCCGGAAGGTCGGCCTCGAGGTCGAAGCCAACCAGACCCTTCTCGAGGTCCTGCGCGACAAGCTCGAGCTCACCGGCGCCAAGAAGGTCTGCGACCGGGGCGAGTGCGGCGGCTGCACCGTCCTTCTCGACGGGGCGCCCGTCTACGCCTGCATGTTCCTGGCCATCCGAGCCGATGGACGGACGGTCAAGACGGTCGAGGGCTTGGCCGACGGCGACAAGCTCCATCCCGTCCAGGAGGCCTTCATCGAAAAGGACGGCTACCAGTGCGGCTTCTGCACACCCGGATTCCTCATGACGACATCGGCGTTCCTGGAGAAGAACCCGGCCCCGTCGCCCGACGAGATCAAGCAGGCCCTGGCCGGGAACCTCTGCCGCTGCGGCAATTACGCCAAGATCTACGGGGCGGTCGAAACGGCGGCCAAGAAGATGAAGGGGGCGTGACATGAGAGGCAAAGCGTACACCTCCTACGCCCGGGGAGACGCGGCGGGACAGGCCCGCCCGGCGGCCAAGAAGCCGGCCCCCAAGCCGGAGGCCCCGGCGGCCGAGGCCAAGGCCCCGGACTTCAGGCTCATCGGCAAGCCGACGGCGCGCGTCGACGGCCGCGAGATCGTCACCGGCCGGGCCAAGTTCACCCACGACGTCAAGCTGCAGGGCATGCTCATCGGCAAGATCCTGCGCTCGCCGCGGGCGGCGGCCGAGGTCGTCTCGGTCGATCTCGCCCCGGCCCTGGCCCTGCCCGGGGTCCTGGCCGCGCTGAAGCTGGCCGACGGCAAGGTCCGCTACGCCGGACAGCAGGTCGCGGCCGTGGCCGCGGTCGACGAGCGCACGGCCGAAAAGGCCCTGGCCCTGATCAAGGTCGAGTACAAGACGCTCCCGGCCGTCGTCGACTGGGAAAAGGCCCGCGATCCGAACGCCCCGCAGGTCCGGGACGGCAAGCCCAACGTCGAGAAGTTCAACGAGTACGCGCGCGGCGACGTCGAGAAGGGCTTCGCCGAGGCCGACGTCATCGTCGAGAAGACCTACCGGACCGGCTTCGAGGTCCACAATCCGACCGAGACGCACGGCAGCGTGGCCGCGTGGGAGGGCGACCACCTCGTCGTCTATGACTCGACCCAGGGCGTCCACGGCGTCCGCGACGGCCTGGCCCGGGCCCTCAAGGTCCCGGCCGCCAACGTCACGGTCATCAAGAACTACATGGGCGGCGGCTTCGGCAGCAAGCTGGCCACGGGCGAGTACACGGTCGTGGCGGCCCGGCTGGCCCGCGAGACGGGCCGGCCGGTCAAAGTGCTGCTCTCGCGGCGCGACAACGCCCTGTGCGTCGGCTACCGGCCCTCGTCCTTCCAGACCTACAAGGTCGGAGCGAAAAAGGACGGGACGCTCGTCGCCTTCTCGCTCCTGAATTACGCCTCGGGCGGCATCGTCCCGGGCGACGAGGTCTCCGAGCCGGTGGTCGACCTCTACAAGTGCCCGAACTGCAAGGTCGAGGAGCACACGGTCTTCACGAACGTCGGACCTCAGCGGGCCATGCGCGCGCCCGGCCACACGCCGGGGGCCTTCGGCCTCGAAGGCGCCATGGACGAGCTGGCCGCGGCCCTCGACATCGACCCCCTGGAGCTCCGGCGCAAGAATTACTCGACGAAGAACCTGGGCGACACGGGCCTCCCGTATTCGTCCAAGGGGCTGGACCAGTGCTACGATCTCGGGGCCAAGGCCATCGGCTGGGAGCGGCGCAACCGCAAGCCCGGCGACGGGACCGGGACGGGGCCGCTGCGCCGGGGGATCGGCATGGCCTCGAGCCTCTGGTTCGGGGCCGGGGTGCCGGGGACGCTGGCCGACCTCGTCCTCTACCCCGACGGGTCGGTCGAGATCGTCTGCGGCACCCAGGACATCGGCACGGGCACGCGGACGCACATGGCCGTCGTCGTCGCCGAGACCCTCGGGCTCGAGCCCAAGGACGTCACGGTCAAGCTCGGCAATTCCGACTATCCCTGGGCGCCCATCTCGGGCGGCAGCCTGACGACGCCCTCCGTGGCCCCGGCCGTGCGCGACGCGGCCCTCAAAGCGGTCGAACGGCTCAAGGACGTGGCGGCGGCCCGGCTCAAGATCGAGCCGGCGGACGTCGTCATGGCCGGCCGGAAATTCTCATCGAAAAGCGACCCGGCCAAATCGGCCACATTCGCCGAAGTCTACCGGGACCTGCGACGCGAGACCGTCTTCCACGGCGAGCGCGGCCCGATGGACGACCAGAAGTTCGCCTTCAACACCTTCGGCGCCCACTTCGCCGAAGTCGAGGTCGACGTCGAGACGGGGCGCGTCCGCGTCCTCAAGTACGTCGCCGCCCAGGACAGCGGCCAGGTCGTCAGCAGGCTCACGGCCGAGAGCCAGGTGATCGGCGGCGTGACCCAGGGCCTGGGC
>JAPKZE010000163.1 GCA_026393955.1 Candidatus Aminicenantota bacterium | reverse complement strand
GTACTTCGGCGGCTAAAGAGGAGCTTCTCGCGGCCCGGGACGTCTGTTTCGACCGCGAGATGATGCACGTCCGCCTGATGGACGGCCGGGTCATCAGCGTTCCCCTGGATTGGTTCCCCCGCCTCAAGAAAGCCAAACAGGCCGAACGGGAGAAATACCGCCTGATCGGAGGCGGCATCGGCATCCACTGGCCCGATCTTGACGAAGACGTTTCCGTCCCGGGCCTGCTGAGATAGGTCCAGCCCCCTGCTATCTAAGGGGGACCCGCAGGACGAGGTCGTCGAAAGCGCCGGTGTCGTCGAACGAGCCGACGCCGACCAAGCCATGGGCGAGCGGGTTGTCGCGGGCGGTCAGGATGGGCGTTTTCATATCGTCGAGATAGGCCCGGATCTCCCCCGTCGCCGCGTCGCAGGTCACCTTGAAGGGGTGCCAGGCGCGGTCGGTGAGGCGGAAGGTGGACGCGCCGGCCGGCTCGGCATTGATCTTGACCCGGTCGGCGCCGTCGACCAGTCCGATGATATTGTGGACGCCGTCGCTCGTTCCCGCGAAATGGACGTAATAGAAGTGCGTCGGGTCCTGGTAGTGGAAGAAAACGCACATGTCGCGGACCGCGGTGGCCGGGTCGGTGTCGCAGCGCAGGCGGCCCGTGAATTCGAAAGAGGCGACGTCGTGGCCGGCCAGGACGGAGACGGAGGTCGGAGCGCGGACCGGTCCCGGGGTCCCCGGCGCCGTCAGCTCATAGACCTTCGAGCCGTCGGCGGCGGCGACCCGCCAGTGCGCGGGATCGTTGGGCCTCCAACCCTCGGCCGAACCGGTCTCGAAATCCCAGACGACGAGCAAGGGCCCGGTCCTGTCGCCCGCTCCGGATCCGCAGACGGCGAGCGAGACCAAGACCGCAGCGATGGCGGCCAGCGGGAGAAACCGCTCAGCCCTCAACACCCCTCCCCGTCCCGGTAGCCCGGTCCCATCCAGGGCAGCGAAGCGCCGGCGAAGAACGGCTCGAGCTTGACCGTCAGCCGGCGCATCTCCTCGGCGGGGAGCGGCCGGAAATCGCGCAGAAGGGCGGCGTTCTTGCGGACGACGTCGACATTGTCCGTGCCGACGACCGCGGCGTGGACGAGCGGCAGCGTCAGGGCGTAGCGGATGAGGTCCGAGGCGGCCAACCCGGCGACGGTTTCACGCGGCCGGACTGACTTGATGATCATGACGCCCATCTTCCGGTCAGCCGCCGCGGGGATGGCCCCGCCTTCGAGGTCGCCCCGTCGTTCCTGGTAATGGTTGAGAGCGATCAGCATTGTGTCGAAATCGTGGCGGCGGGCCGCCTCGGCCATGGCCGCGGCGTCGCCGTGGCCGCTGAAGCCGATGAACCGGGCGATCTTCTGTTCCTTGATCCTGCGCAGGGCGTCAAGGGCCCCGCCGGGCCGGCCGAGCGTGTCCAGGTCGGCCATGGACTCGATGAGGTGGACCTGGTAGAGGTCGAGGCGGTCGGTCCGCAGCCGCTTCAGGCTCAGCTCGAGCTGGCGCATCACGCCGTCGTAGCTCCGCTCCTCGAACTTGGTGGCCAGAAAGACCTCTTTGCGGCGGCGCTCCAGGACGCGGCCGATACGCTCTTCGCTGACGATGGCCTTGTTGGTGTAGTTGAAGGCCGTGTCCCAATAGAAGAAGCCGCTGTCGAGCGCGGCCTCGAGGATCTCCAGCGCTGTGTTCTCGTCCTCGACGGCGCAGAACCGGCTGCCGAG
>JAPKZE010000418.1 GCA_026393955.1 Candidatus Aminicenantota bacterium | reverse complement strand
AAGAGGCCAGGACGCCGCGGAACTCCCCGTCGCTCTTGACGACCGTCGCGTCCTGGCTCTGGAACGGATAGGACGTCTTCGAATAGCGGAGGCTCCGGACCGTCGCGGTCAGGGAGTGGCCCGCATCCTGTCCCGGGGCTTCGACGACCTGCCCGTCCCGCGTCTGGCAGGTGGAGCAGGCCGGATTCGTAGCCGTCATCACCGCGATCGGCTCGGGCATGTCCGGCGACAGGTTCCTCATGATGAAACCCACGCCCTGGAACTTCCCGTCCCGGCCCTCGAAGAAGGGAAAGCGGATGCCGCCGTCCCAGCGGACATCCGCTGTTCTCCTCGCCGGATCGCCGGCGGCGTCGGCCAGCGCGATCCCGTTTTCGGAGACCGGCTTGAGCCGGCAGTCGAAGCCGACCGTGAGCTCGGTCTTCGGGGCGGCATAGAGCTTGCCGAATGTCAGGAGAGACTGATCCCAGTCTGTCAGACGGAACCCTCCCTCGGGATCAAGGGCGGCGGCGAAACGGACCCCGGCCTTGATCCCGGAATTGCGGGAAAAGAGCGGCCGGAGCCAAATCTCGCTGCTCATGATCTCATCGACGGCGGGATCGAAGGGCTTCATGGTCACGTTGATATCGGCCCGTCCCGTCGCACCCTTGTAGGCGATGATCACGCCGCGGTCGGAAAAGCTCACCGGCAGCCGCCATTGCCAGAGGATATGCGTGTCGGGATTAAGCTTTTCCTGGGCGCCTTTCTTGAGCTGGCCGGCCAGCGCCGCATCGACCTCGTCACGGCTGGGGTTCCGGGGAAAGGCCCAGGACTTCGAGGCGATGGGCCCCGCGGCGGAAGCGAAGAGGCCCCGGCTGTCGAGGGAGCTATCGGCGAAATCGAGGTCGATGAACGACGGGAACGGGAAATGGACGATGTAGCGCATCGAGGCCCCGCCCGCTGGGAGGGCGTTCGCACAGAGGCGCAGGCTTTCGACCCGCATCTCGAGGATGCGCAGCCCGGCCAGGCGGAACCGTTCCGCCGGCTCGGCGGGCTTGCGGGCCCCGGCATCCAGGATCTCGTCCCAGGCCGGCCGGGACGCGCCGGACGGTTTGGAGCATTCCTCGATCGCAAGGGCGGAGGGGACGAAGGAGCTGCCCGAGCTCGTCGCCGTGCCGGTGATCCCCCAGGGCGTCATCGTCAGCCCGCCCCAGAACTGGGTCTTGAGGTTGAATTCCGCCGCCGCCGGATCGGCGGGAGCGGAGCCCTGGACGTTCTTGAAGGTCGCCTGGCGGGATCTAAAATACAGGGTCCCCTGAAGGATGGTTACGCCAGGCCGCCGCAGGACGTTCTTCTCCGGAGCGTTCTTCGGCGGCACGACTCCCGGGGCCGGTGTCTCCAGGAACCGGAGGACAGCCTCGCAATCGGGATTGACGTCGGTGATCTTCGTGTTGCCCTGGAGCATGGGATAGCTCGAGTTGGGCCCGGGCGACTGCCATTTCGGGAAAAAGACCCAGGCGGCGCCGGGAAGGGGGTCGAGAAGAAAGATGCCCTCGGAGGGACGGCTGCCGGACCCGAAACCGGCCCTCAGCCGGTCGGGGATCGTGAGGGTGTTGAAGAGGGCGCCGGACGCGTCCGTCTTGAGCGTCAGGTCCCGCAGCTCGAGCGTTTGGGAATCGAACCGTTTGACGGCCGGGGGGAACTTGATGCCGGCGACGAAAGCGCCGTCGCAGGTCAGGCCGCCGTTGGCCGCATAGGAAAATTTCACCGAACCCGACTGCAGTGTCAGCTCGTAGCCGGGCTCGGGCGTCCGCACGAGCGGCGGGGACGCCAGGACCAGGTCGAAGACGGCGGACTTCCCGGACGGATCGACCGTCCCCTGGAAAGCGAAAAGAGGCGTCCCCTCGAAGCTCGCTTCGCCCTTGAGCGCGCATCCGGCCGGCGCCTTGGACCGTCCGCCAGGGACGGACACGGCTGTTCCGAGATGCACGGACAGAGCTGCGTCCGCCGGGATCTCCAGCTTATACTTCGAATCCCGGAGCACGAACGCCGAGGGCCCGCGAAAATCGTCGCCGGCGATCGAACCGTCGGGCCTGACGCGGCACGATGCGGCGGACAGCGTCAGCACACTGTCCCTGCCGGCGGCCATGAACGGGGCCTGGACGAGCGTCACGACGGCGGCCGCGGTGGCCCTGTCGGGAACGAGCCGAATGGACGGACGTTCGAGCTTGACCTCGAACCTGTCCCATTGGTATTCGACCGCGGGCCCCGCCGCCCCGGTCACCGTTCCGGCGGTCGCGACGGGCATCTGTCCCTGGGCCCCTGGAACGACCACGATCCCGCGGAAAGAAACGGGGACCCGCTTGCTCCTGATGACGACATGTCCCTGTCCGGAATAGCCGGACTCGTCCTTGACGACGGGCGAGACGACCGGGGTGCGGTCGGCGGGCTCGGCCGGCTTCTGTCCGCCGGACCCGGAGGGGACGGCGACGATGACCGTGAATTCTCCGATCTTGAACTGGGCGACCTGGCCGGAGGCCGGGCCGGGAGACTGCTTCGGAATGACCTTCGCCTTGGGCTGGGTCTTCAGTGCCTGATCTTCCTGCTGTTGAGCGGCGGCCGGGGAGGCCGCGAACAGGAAATGAGCGAAAACAATAAGAGCGGCGGCGGAGACGAAAGGCCCCCGGTTCTTTTTCATGGGTCCTCCTCAGTTTCGCCCATGCTACGATGTCCGCCGTCAGGGTGTCAATGAGGCAGGATCGTCTCCGGGAGGGGGAAGAAGTCCGGCGGGGCCGGATGGCGATACGGCCGGGGTCAGGCCCGCCGGGCCGTGATGACGCGCGGCTTGCCGGCCAGGTCCCAAGCGGTCTCGATCTCGGTCCAGCGCCGGCCGAAGAGACCCAGGACGCGGTCCCTCTGCCCTTCGCCGATCTCGAAGATGAGGTAGCCGCCCGGCTTCAGGAACGTTCCGGCCCGGCGGACCAGCCGCTCGATGAGCTCGAGCCCGGACTCCCCCGCCAACAGGGCCCGCCGCGGTTCGAAATCCCGGACGTCCGGCGGCAGGACCTCCCATTCCGCCCGCGAGACGTAGGGCGGATTGGAGACGATGAAATCGAACTTGGCGCCCGTGCCGCGAAAGGCCGAGAACAGGTTGCTCCGCCGGAAGTCGATGTGCTTCACCTTGTGGCGCACCGCGTTCCGCCGGGCGACGCCGAGGGCCCGCTCGGAGACGTCGACGGCCTGGATCGCGGCCCGGGGCAGCTCCTTGGCCAGGGCGATGGCGATGCACCCGCTCCCCGTCCCGACGTCGAGGATGGACTCGGGCTCGCGCGTCGAGAGCTCCAGGACTTTTTCGACCAGGCCTTCGGTCTCGGGCCGCGGCACGAGGACCGACGGCGTCACTTCGATGGGGATGGACCAGAATTCCTTTCTCCCGGTGAGATGCGACAGGGGCACGCCGGCGAGCCGCCGCGCGACGAGGCGGTGGAAATAGGCCTCCGCCTTCGCCGGACAGGGACGGTCCGGGGCGGCGAGATAGCGCTCCTCGGAGATGGCGGCCGCCCGGAGGAGGATCACTTTGGATTCGAGGACGGCTTGGGGCCGGTCGCCCAGCCGGGCGACCCCGGTGCGGAAGAGCTCGATGAGGGTCGTCTTAGCGTCCAACGTCCTTGGCCTGGCCGGCGCCGCGCCCGGTCTCGCCGAGCGCCTGGGCCTGGGCCTGGCGGACGAGGTGGTCCAGCATCTCGTCCAGCTCCCCTTCCAGGACGCCCTCGATGTTGTGGAAGTTCTCGTTCAGCCGGTGGTCGGTGATCCGGGATTGGGGGAAGTTATAGGTCCGGATCTTCTCGCTCCGCTCTCCCGTGCCGACCTGGGACCGGCGATGGTCGGCGATCTTGGCCTGTTGCTCGCGCTGGGCGATGTCCATCAGCCTCGAGCGCAGGACCCGCAGGGCCTTCTCCTTGTTGCGGTGCTGGGATTTCTCGTCCTGGCACGACACGACGAGCCCGGAGGGCTTGTGGGTGATGCGGATCGCGGTGTAGTTCCGGTTGACGTTCTGGCCGCCCGGCCCGGAGGAGCCGAAGGCCTCGATCTTGAGGTCCTTGGGGTCGAGCTTCAGGTCGATCTCCTCGGCCTCCGGCAGGACGGCCACGGTCGCGGTGGACGTATGGATGCGGCCGGAGGCCTCGGTCTTGGGCACGCGCTGGACGCGGTGGACGCCGCTCTCATACTTGAGGATCGAGAAGGCGCCCTTGCCCCGGATCTCGCCGATGGCCTCTTTGAGCCCGCCGATGGGCGAGAGGCTCGTGTCGACGATCTCGAACTTCCAGCCTTTCTTCTCCGCGAAGCGGGAGTACATGCGGAAGAGATCCTGGGCGAACAGGGACGCTTCGTCCCCCCCCGCCCCGGCCCGGATCTCGAGGATGACGTTCTTCTCGTCGTTGGGATCCTTGGGGATGAGCATCGTCCGGAGCTCGCCGGCGAGCACCTTCTCCCGGGCCTCGAGGCTCTCGACCTCGCTCTCGGCCATCCTTTTAAGATCGGGATCGGTCGACGGGTCGACCAGGAGGACCCGGGATTCATCGCGGTCCTTGCGGACGCGCTTCCACTCCTCGAATTTCCGATAGACGGGCTCGAGCTCGGCCCTTTCCTTGGACAGCTCGCGGATCTTCTGGGGATTGGCGGCGATCGAAGCGTCGGAGAGGGCGGCGGTCAGTTGGCGGTACTTGTCCTCGATCGCCTGGAGTTCGAGGATCATCGCGACGATTTTTTCTTCTTCGCGAGGCTCTTGACGTCCCTGGAGGCCCGGAGGTCTTTCGCGGCCTTGATGTCCTTGGCCTCGCCGAATTTCTTCTTGAACTTCTCGACGCGGCCGGCGCTGTCGATGAACTTCTGCTTGCCCGTGAAGAAGGGATGGCACTGGGAGCAGATCTCGACCCGGATCTCCTTCTTGGTCGATCTCGTCATGAACGTGCTGCCGCAGGCGCAGGTCACGACGCATTCCTGATATTCGGGATGGACGTCTTTCTTCATGGAACGATCTCCTTGAGCGCGGTATTATAGCAGAATCTACGCGGCGCCGCAAAAAGTGGGGATATCGACGGATCTCCTCTCGAATTCGGCCCGATCGACGGTGAAATCCAGCCCCTTCAGCCCCGTTTTGACGAGCCCCCTGTAGCGCCGGGAATCGAAATACTCCTTGAGCGGCCGGGTCAGCGGGTAGATCTGCTCCTCGGCCTGCCACTCGTAGACCGATCCGTCCGCGCGCCGCAGGCAGTTCAGGTGGACGACCCAGGCCAGCTGGCGGAAGGGCATGTGGCTGAAGGCCCGGCGGATGGCCAGGACCTCGGCCTC
>JAPKZE010000032.1 GCA_026393955.1 Candidatus Aminicenantota bacterium | reverse complement strand
GGGACGCCGAGGCGCCGCGCGGCGATGCGGGCCAGCGCGATCTCGACGCGGTGCCGCTGGCCGTAGTCGAAGGTCAGCGCGTGGACCCGGTCGTAGCGGCCGAGGGCCCAGACGAGCGCCGTCGTCGAATCGAGCCCTCCGGAGAACAGGACGACGCAAGACTTCACCGAATATCCTCCCGCCAGTGATAATAATTGACGGACCAGTGAATATCAAGGCCGCTGGCTGCTGCGGAGACGACCTCCGAGCCGCTCCGTGGCCGGCGTTTGACAGCCCCGGGACGGGATGGTATATCTTGAAATTCCGAACATGAGCGAAAAGACGATCGTGGAAGGCATCACCGGCGTGGTGGCGACCTACGAGCTCCTCGACCGTGTCCGGACGCGGCAGGACCTCGTCGTCCGGGACGATCAGTTCGACTTCACGGCCCTGCTCGAAGCGGCCAAGTACGCCGGCCGGAGGCGCATCGGCCTGAGCCTGCTCGACACCGGTCGGCTCGGCCTCGAAGAGATCGAGTCGCTCGCCCGGGCCGGCGCCCGTATCCTCACTTCGGACGAGGCCCGGCCGCGGGCCGGCGAGTGGGAGATCCTGCAGGAAGCCTGCCGCGGCGCGGGCACGAGCCTCTCGGTCTTCTGGAACGGCCCCCTGCCCGGGACCGGTGACGCTTCGGGCCTCAGCTTCCAGACCCTCGAGGACCTTCTCCGGAGCGGCCTGGACCTCCATATCTCGAACCGGGCCCATCCCCGCGATCCCGCGGCCCTGGCGGCTCTCGCCGGCGCGGCGAGAAAAGGGAAGGCCTATTTCGTGATCTATCACGTCGGTCCGCCCGCCGCCGAGCTCGCCGCCGCCGCGGCCAACCGCGCTTGGATCCACTTTCCCGACGCGGAGATCGCGGACCGCCCCGCCGCCGATGTGGCCGTGGGGATCGCCCGGTCCGCCGCGGGCGCGGGATCGAGGGCCGCGGTCCACATCGAACGGGGCCTCGCTCTCGAGCGCCTCGAAGAGCTCTGGGCGGCCGGGGCCGTCCTCCTCTTCCAAACGCCGCCGAGCGACGACCGTTCTCTCCTGCGCCCGGTCGAGCGGAAAGCGGCCCGGCGCAAGCTTCCGGCCCGCGCCTACCGGCTTACCACGGCCTTCATGCCGTGATCCTCTTTAAAAACAGGTCCTCTTCCGCTACAATAATGCTCTTATGAACGCGCACGATCTCGGACAAACGTTGTCGCTCTGGGCGGTCGTTCCCTTCGTGGGGCTCCTGCTGTCCATCGCGCTCCTGCCCCTGCGCGCGCCGCATTTCTGGGAGAGCCACAAGAACAAGGGCCTCGTCGCGTTCCTCTGGTCCCTGCCGGTCGCCGTCTACTTCCTCTTTCACATGCCCCACGAGCTCGTCCTGTCGATGAAGGACTACGCCTCGTTCCTGCTGCTCCTCACGGCGCTCTTCATCGTCTCCGGCGGCATCGTCCTCAAGGGCGACCTCAAGGCGACCCCCGAGGTCAACACGCTGTTCCTGCTCGTCGGGGCCGTCCTGGCCAACTTCATCGGCACGACCGGGGCCAGCATGCTCCTCATCCGGCCGCTGCTCAAGACCAATTCCGAGCGCCGGCACACGGCCCACATCCCGATCTTCTTCATCTTCCTCGTCTCGAACATCGGCGGCCTGTTGACGCCCCTCGGCGACCCGCCGCTCTTCATGGGCTTCATCAAGGGCGTGCCCTTCTTCTGGACCTTGAAGCTCCTCCCGATCTGGGCGGTCATGGTCGGCGGCGTCGGGCTGATGTTCTACCTCTTCGACAGTTTCCAATACCGCAAGGAGGAGTGCCGCGACCTCATCCGCGACCGGCAGCGCGTCGTCCCCATGCACCTGACCGGAACGATCAACTTCCTGTGGGTCGCGGGGATCATCGCCGGCATCTTCCTGCCCTTCCCCCGCCGCGAGGGCCTGATGATCCTCATGGCGGTCCTGTCCCTGCTGACGACGAAGCGGCAGTGCCGGGTCGACAACCGGTTCACCTACAATCCCATCGTCGAAGTGGCCATCCTCTTCGCCGGCATCTTCGTGACCATGGTCCCGGCCCTGCTCATCCTCAGCGCCCGAGGCGCGGAGATCGGCATCACCCGGCCCTGGCAGTTCTTCTGGACGACGGGCGCCCTGTCCTCGTTCCTCGACAACACCCCGACCTACCTTGCCTTCTTCTCCATGGCCCAGGGCCTCGGCCTCAACGGGGAGATGATGGGCATCCCGACCCTGTTCCTCCAGGCGATCAGCGCCGGGGCGGTCTTCATGGGAGCGAACTCCTACATCGGCAACGGCCCGAACTTCATGGTCAAGGTCATCGCCGAGGAGCACAAGCTGAAGATGCCCTCGTTCTTCGGCTACATGATCTACTCGTTTGCCATCCTCATCCCGCTCTATGTTGTCGTCACGCTCATTTTTTTCAGGTAAGACGCCCCGGACCACAGCCATGAACCCCTTGTTCGACACGCCTCTGGTGACGCCTCTATCCACGACGGGTCCGTCGCGCGCGGCGGTCGCGGGCCGGAACGGGGGTCCGCTCAAAACGACACTACTAATGGTGCGTCCCGCCGGCCGTTCTACCAAAAAAGGTGGTCGCGCCTGAGAAAATACTTGACAATTGGTTCAAATGGTCTATAAATGAAAATGAAAAAGCTGAAAGAGGCACCACGACATGAAGATCGCATTAGTGTATAGCTCGAAAGCGGGCATGGAAGCGACGCTCTCGCGTCAGCCCGCGGAGAGCAAGGACGAGGAGGACGAGCCTCCACTTCCGCAGGACATGCTCGCCGAGTGCGACTCGGACGAGACGATCGCCGCGGTCGGGCATGCTCTCCAAGAACGGCACCAGGTCGTTTTCATCGAATCCGACGAGAAGGCCTACGGCCGGCTGAAGCGCCAGCGGCCGCACCTTGTCTTCAACATCGCCGAGCGCGTCGTCGGCCCCAACCGCGAATCGCACATCCCCACGGTCTGCGAGATGCTCGACATCCCCTACACGGGCTCGGACCCGTTGACCCTCGGCGTCTGCCTCGACAAGTCGCGGGCCAAGGAGATCCTGTCCTATCACCGCGTCCCGAATCCGGCCTTCTGGATCGTCGAGTCGGCCGCGGCCATCCCGGCCGGCGTCCGCCTGCCGGCCATCGTCAAGCCCCTGACCGAGGGCTCGAGCAAAGGCATCAAGAACAACTCGCTCGTCCATAGCCTCGGCGAGCTCTACGAGCGCGTCGAGGAGGTCGTAACGACCTACAAGCAGCCGGTCATCGTCGAACGGTTCCTGGCCGGCCGCGAGTTCACCGTCGGCGTCCTGGGCAACGCTCCGAGCTACGAGGTCCTGCCGATCGTCGAGATCGACCACGGGCAGCTGCCCGCCGGGGCGGCCCCGATCTATTCCTACGAGGCGAAGTGGCTCTGGGACACGCCCGAGAAGCCGCTCGATATCTTTAAGTGCCCGGCGCCCATCCCCGGCGTCCTCCGGGCCAAGATCGAGAACCTCGTCCTCCGGGCCTGCGGCGTCCTGCGCATCAGGGACTGGTGCCGGATCGACGTCCGGCTCGACGACAAGGGCGAGCCCAACATCATCGAAGCCAATCCGCTCCCGGGCATCCTGCCCCAGCCCGAGGACAATTCCTGCCTGCCCAAGGCGGCCCGCACCGCCGGGTATTCCTATTCGGACCTGATCCACAGGGTCGTGGAGGAGGCCTCCAAGCGCTACGGCCTCCGTCAAACGCGCGTCCGGCCCGCGTCGAGCGATCGGCCGGCGGTCCTCGCGGATCGTGCATGAAGCCTGCCCCAGCGATCGCGATCGTCTACAACGCCTACGAACCGAGACCGACGGCGACGGGCGAGCGTCTGTCCGAGGAGTCCGTGGCCGAGATGGCCCAGCAGGCGCACGAGGCCGTTCGCTCGCTCGGCCTCGGCGTGACGCTCGTCCCGCTCCAGCGGAGCCTGCTCAACTTCCTGGGCCGGGTCAAGGAGCTCGCTCCGGACGCCCTGATCAACCTCTGCGAGGGCTTCTGCGGCCGGCCGCAGTGGGAATCCAACGTGGCCGGGATCTTCGAGCTCCTCGGCCTGACGTTCACCGGGAACGCCTCCAAGACGCTGGCCATCTGCCAGGACAAGTTCAAGGCCAAGGCCGTGCTGCGGGCGGCCGGGCTGCCGACGGCGCCGGCCCAGGTCATGCTGACGGGGGACGAGCCGCTCGAGCTGCGGTTCCCGCTCATCGTCAAGCCCAACAACGAGGACGCCAGCTTGGGCATCTATCCCGAGTCCGTCGTCCGGGACGAAGAGGCGCTGCGGCGGCAGGTCCGGCGTTGCCTCGACAACTACAAGCAGCCGGTCCTGGTCGAGGGGTTCATCGACGGCCGGGAGTTCAACGTCTCGGTCATGGAGAACGGCACGGTGACCCCGTTGCCGGTCTCGGAGATCGACTTCTCGGCCATGCCCAAGGACATGCCCCGGATCCTCGGCTACGAGGCCAAGTGGTTCGAGGACAATCCGCTCTACCAGAAGACGCCGCCCGTGTGCCCGGCGCCGATCGACGACGAGATGCGCGTCCGGCTCCAAGGGCTGGCCGCGGCGGCCTTCCGGACCATGGGCTGCCGGGACTACGCCCGGGTGGATTTCCGGATGGACGCTAAGGGCCGCCCGTTCATCCTCGAGGTCAATCCCAATCCCGATATCAGCACCAACGCGGGGTACGCCCGGGCGCTCAAAGCGGCCGGGATCGAATACGCCGCCTTCTGGGGCACGATGGTCCGCAACGCCATGGAAAGAAGGGTCGTCCATGATCCGGCCGATGCAGGCGCGCGATAAAGCGCCCGTGCTCGGGCTCATCCGGGCCACGGAGTTCTTCACGGCGGCCGAGGTCGGCGTCGCCGAAGAGCTCATGGACGTCTACCTCGACCGGCCGGACCAGAAGGACTACGGCGTCGTGGTCGTCGAGAACGACCAGGGGGGGCCGGCGGGCTACATGACCTGGGGCCCGACGCCGCTGGCCGAGGACGCCTACGACCTCTATTGGATGGCCGTGGCGCCGTCGGACCAGGGGAAGGGCCGGGGAAAAGAGCTGGTCCGCTGGCTCGAGGCCGAGGTCGGCCGGCGCAACGGGATCTCGGATATAAGGAAGTCGCCCGGGTCCCGGATTTCTACCGGGCCGGCGACGATCGCGTCATCTACGCGAAGTATTTCCGTTAGGAGTTTGGAGATGGACGAATGGCAACGGTTGCTGCGGGGCGCTCTCAGGAAGCCTGAGGAGATCGCCCGGAAATTCGGACTGGACATCGAGGAGGTCCGGCGGATCGCCAAGGTGTTCAAGATCCAGATCACGCCCTACTATGCGGGCCTGATCAAGGAGCGGGGCGACGCCATGTGGCGCCAGATGGTCCCCGACATGGCCGAGCTGCAGGCGGACAGCGGCGAGTCCGATCCGCTCCACGAGGACGAGGATTCGCCGGTGCCGAGCATCGTGCACCGCTATCCCGACCGCTGCCTGTTCCTCGTCTCCCACAGCTGCGCCTCGTACTGCCGGTTCTGCACGCGGAAGAGGAAGGTCGGCGACCCGTCGAAGATCCACCCCCGCTACATCGAGGACGGGCTGGCCTACATCCGGAGCCACCCGGAGGTCCGGGACGTCGTCATCTCGGGCGGCGACCCGCTCATGCTGGGCGACCGCAAGCTCGAGGTCATCGTCAAGGGCGTCCGGGCCATCCCGCACGTCGAGATCATCCGCATCGGCACGCGCGTGCCCTGCGTCCTGCCCCAGCGGGTCACGGAAAAGCTCGTGGCCATGCTCAAGAAGTACCACCCGCTCTACGTCAACGTGCACTTCAACCACCCCGACGAGATCACGCCGGAATCGTCGCGGGCGCTGGCCCTGCTGGCCGACGCCGGCATCCCCCTCGGGAACCAGACCGTGCTCCTCAAGGGCGTCAACGACGATCCGCAGGTCATGCGGCGGCTCATGCAGAAGCTCCTGGCCGTCAGGGTCAAGCCGTACTATCTCTACCAGGCCGACTACGTCTCGGGGACGGAGCACCTGCGGACGACCGTCGAGAAGGGGCTCGAGATCATGGAGAACCTGCGCGGCTGGACGTCCGGGCTGGCCGTGCCGTACTACGCCATCGACGCGCCGGGCGGCGGAGGCAAGATCCCGATCCTGCCGAAGTACCTGCAGGCGATCACCGACGACCACGTCGTGCTGCGGAACTACGCCGGCGAGCTGTTCGTCTATCCGCAGGTCAAGGCCAAGCCGAAGCGCAAGCCCCGGCCCGCCGCGCCCCCGTGCTACAGCTTCGACGGCGCCCCCCCGATGCCTTAAGACGGAAAAAAGAAGGGACCTGGTCTTCGCAAAGGCTAAAATCAGCAGGGCCTTTGCGAAGACCAGGTCCCTTAGGGAAGCAGCCTGAGCGTGATTTCCTTGATTGATCGCGCCAGGGTGTCATTGCAAGTCAATTCTTTCTTCATTCGTCGGCAGATGTCCGCGACGGCTGATTCGCCGATTCCGAAGAATCCACCGATCGACTTGAGGGGATGATCGGTCGCCATGTGGCTGATATAAACCGCAATTTTGCGCACTTGCCGATTGGATGGACCCAGAACGGCCTCAGTCTCGAGCAGGATTTGTCGTAGTTCTGGCCGCGTCATGATCCTATTGAGTCGGATCGGATCGGGTTCATCCGGCCGATCGGGCCGGGCCGGAAACGACTTTCTGATATGATCGATGAACTCCGGACTTCCCAGGATTCCGGTCTTGTTTGCCGGAGCAAAGGGGTTCGGCTGCTTCTGCGCCAGGCGGGCCATGACGTGCTTCTCGTATTCTTTCCTGGCGTCAGGAAGGGAGGCCCCGAAGAGCCTGAGGACAAAGGTGTTCTCGGTCCAGGGAAGGGGATTCGCGATGCCAAGGTATTCACGGTAGTTGGACCAATCGTATTCTTCAGGACGATCGACAATGCCGGCTCGGACAGGATTCAGATGAATATATGCGGCGACTCCCTTGGCGTACTCGGTGGCCTGGACCAAGATCGCATGAAACCGGGATTGGAACGTGTGCCCGCAGTGTTGATGCTTAAGATTGAAATAGTTTGAATATTTGAGGTTTATGAAATGCATGATCCTCGAGAGATTCCCCGAGGGTGTTTCCAGGAAAAGATGATAATGATTCTGTATCAGACAGTAGACATGGATAATGACCCCGAAACGTTCATGAGCCTCACGCAGGCAGTTTAAAAAGAAGAAGCGGTCGTCGTCGGAAATATAGATGGGTTGCTTTCGGTTCCCCCTTGAGGTTATGTGATAAAACGCACCCGGGAATTCGATCCTAAGCAGCCTGGCCATCGGTGTGTTCGGGGTCTGTCGTCCTGCTTAATAGACGATCGGGCCAAGGCGCAATTCTCAATCCAATAAAAAAGAAGGGACCTGGTCTTCGCAAAGGCTCGGCTGATATACGCCCTTGCGAAGACCAGGTCCCTTCTTTTTTGGTTATCTTACGGTGGCCAGATAGCCGCTGAGGCCGACCGTTTTGACCAGATCCAGCGCCTCCTCACGGCTGAGGCCGCGCTTTTGTTTCAGCGATTCGAGGATGCGGATGATGGAGAACGCGACCTCGGCCGTCTGCCCCGAGTCCGCCGCCTTGTCCTTGAGGTAGGCGATGGCGTCGAAGAGGACCGCGTTGGCCTCGCCGTACGTGACCGGCTCGCGGGCGCCCCGGGCCTTGACCCACTCGGCCGTCCCCAGCACGTCGTTGACGTGGGACTGGATCAGGAACGTGGCCCGGCCGATGAGCTTGAGATTGCTCGGGCTGACGTTGGTCATCGTGTTCCCGACGACCTTGCCCAGCTTGGCCATCACGGCCGTCGAGTGGGCGTTGAGCAGCATCTTGGCCGCCATCTGCTGACGGAGGCCGAACGGATCGCCGTCGGCCCGCACGGACACGGGCACGACCGCGAGCCGTCCCGCCGCCCCCGCCCAGCGCCGCCGCACACGCTCCGCGATGTCCGAGAATTCCTTCGACGGGCGCCCGGTGATGACGATCACGCCGGCGTCCGCCCCGCCGTCCGCGGCCAGCTTCAGCACCTTGTCGAACGACGACCCCGGCTCGCCCAGCCGGCTCTCCTCCGGGGTCAGGGCGACCAGGACGCACAGGTCGCCCTTCTTCGGCCCCCGGCCGACCGTGTTCGCCTCCGACAGCGAGAAATCGTAAAAACCCGCCTGGTCGTCGCCCGCCTTCTTCAGGCTCTCCAGGGCCGCCCGCCGCAGATACGGGTCCGCGACCTCCGTCTCGAACGGCTGCCGGTACATCTCCGCCGTTAGACCTCGGAACGACCGTCCCAGGAACGCCCGCCAGGCCTCGCCCGACGTGCCCGCCTTCGTCCAGACCTGGATCCAGCATTTCCGCTTCGGCTCCT
>JAPKZE010000199.1 GCA_026393955.1 Candidatus Aminicenantota bacterium | reverse complement strand
CTAAATACGCCAGGCCCATCTAATAGGTTGCCGGAGTCACTCCCCATGCGAGCGCTTTGCTTGATCGATGCCAGCTCTGCCAACGCCCGGCTTGGGAATCACAAAACGGCGCGCGTCCTCAGAACGACGAGATGCAGACGCCTTGCCGGCTGAAAATCTGGCCTTTTCGCTCCGGGTTAGAGAAATTCCCGGCCCTCTGGCGTCTCTTCTACATGAAATGAAATAGTGGCAAAGACATATTGACATATCTAGGATATGTATATACCATATGTATTAGAGATATGCATGAGGACGACATTGATCATCCCTGACGACTTGATGAACGACCTGATGGAGGAGACGGGCGAGAAGAGCAAAACCCTTCTTGTCTGTCGCTCCCTCGAAGAAATGCTCCAGCGGGTCCGGCGCGAGAACCTGAAGCGCCTCCGGGGCAAGCTCGATCTGGACATCGACATCGAAGCCCTCAGGTCCAAGGACCTCACGTGAAGCCGGGATACTTTGTCGACACGAGCGTCTGGATCCCCTATTTTCGGGAGAGCGGCTCGGAGCACGGCGACCTCGTCGACGAGCTTATCGATGAGGGCCGCGTCCATATCAACGGCATCGTCCTCGCGGAGCTGCTGACCGGCGCGCGGGGCCCTGCTGAGCTCGATCGGCTGGCCTTGGCCCTGGCCGGATTGAAGTTCGTCCCGAGCGATAGGACCACTTCCGAAGCCGTCGGCAGCAATGGATTCGCTCTGAAGAAAAAGGGCGTATCCGTTCCGCTGACCGACATCGTCATCGCCACGGACTGCCTGAACAACGGCCTCGTCCTGATCGAGGAGGACAGGCACTACGCGGCGATCGCCGCCATCCTTCCGCTCAAGCTCAACGCCCAGAACAAGAGGCCTTCCGATTGATCCTTTTCCAGAGGATACCGTGACCGATAAGAGGAAGGCGCCCATCACCAAGGCCGACAGCTTCAATATTCCCGCCCTCACCGCCCTGCTCCGGGAGCCGACCTGCCTCGTCGGGGTCGGCAATCCGCTCCGCGGCGACGACGGGGTCGGGCCCTGGATCGTCGGCGCCGTCCGGGACGCCGTCTCCGGAACGAGACTTCGAGTGGTCGACGCCCAGGACGTTCCCGAGAACTTCGTTCCCGGCATCGCCCAAGGCGACTGCCGGAACGTCGTTTTCATCGACGCCGTGGCCGCCGACGGGCCCCCCGGGACCGTCGTTTTCGGTCCCCTGGCCGAGTTCCCCGAGGCCGAGAGCTTCTCGACCCACAAGCTCGCTCTGTCGTTGAGCCGCAAGTTCCTTGAGGCGGCCGGCAAGAAGGTCTTCCTTCTCGGCATCGTCCCCGCCGACCTCGACTTCGGCGAGGGGCTCACGGCCGAGATCCGGCGGACCGCCGCGGCACTCAGGGATGTCATCCTTCGCGCCGCCGCCTCTCCGCGGGATTGACGCCGGCCGGCGCGCCGTTGGATACTAGCCCCGCAGGCCAGAGCGGCCTGCCTCCGAAGGAGAGGGACATGGCCAAGGAATCCCGAGTCGACGTCGTTTTTCAGGGCGGGATGAAGTTCGAGGGGCTGTCCGGCCGGGCCGGGACGACCGTGGCTATCGACTTCGCCCCTGAAGGGGAGGCGATCGGCGGCTATTCCCCCATGGAACTTCTCCTCGCGAGCCTGGCCGGATGCAGCGGCCAGGTCGTGGTCGGGCTCCTCAAGCGGATGGGTCAGGAGGTCAAGGATCTGACCGTCCACGCCCACGGGACGAAGAAGGAGATCCACCCGGCCGTCTTCACCTCGATCGAGCTCGAATTCGAGTTCCGCGGCGGCAAGCTCGACAGTGCCTCGGTCGAGAAGGCCCTGTCCCTCTCCGAGGACCGCTACTGTCCCGTCTGGGCCATGCTCAAGACGGCCGCTCCCGTCAAGGCGACCTACCGGTTCATGGCCGAATGAGATCGGACGAGGAAGGAACCCCCATGCGCAAGACCATCGCCGTCATCGGGATCGCGTTGATGATCGCCACCATCGCCGCATGCGACCGCGAGAATGACGAGGGAGAGGAGGGGATCGCCGTGTCCCATGCTCAGGCCGTCAAGCCTTCCGCATGGACGGAGACCCTGGCCGGGTATCTGCCGGCCCTCGGCCACCGCAATTGGATCGTCGTCGCCGACTCGGCGTTCCCGCTCCAGATCAGCCCGGGGATCGAGACCATCGTGACGGGCGAGGACCATTTCGCCGTCCTGGAGAAAGTCCTCAAGGCCGTCGACGGGGCCAAGCACGTCCGTCCGAAGATCTGGCTCGACAAAGAGCTGGCCTTCGTCCCCGAAAGCCTGGCGCCCGGCGCGGATGAGGCCCGGCGGCGGCTCGATGAATTGCTCAAGGGCCGGGGCGCGGCGCCCGTCCTCCACGCCGACCTCATCGCCCGTCTCGACGAGGTCGGCCGGACCTTCAAGATCGTCATGGTCAAGACGACCCTGGCTGTGCCCTACACCTCGGTCTTCCTGGAGCTCGACTGCGGCTACTGGGGCCCGGACGCCGAAGCCAAGATGCGAGAGCTGATCAAATAGACCCTATTTATAGATATCACCGCGCGTATCGATATCGACGATGCGGACCAACTCGCCCTCCCGGACGTAAATGATCCGATATCTTCCGACCCTGAGGCGGTACGCGTTCTTGACCCCTTGACCTTTGAGTGGCTTAATATCGCCCTTGTCGGGCAATCTTTGGATGGCCTCCACGATGGCCGCCTGAATATTCTTCTCGCATCGGGCGAGATATTTCCGGCTCGGCTTCGAAAAAGTGACGGTCATTTAGAGACCAAGCGACTTCTTAACCTCGTCCAAGGGAACAAAATCGTCTTCGGCGAGGATCTTGAGGAGCCGACGTTCCTCCTTTTCGGACAGAGCAAGTTCGGCCCTTTCTTCGACGTTCGTCCTTAGCCAGTCTCGGAGGGCGTCCCGGACGATCTCGGACAGGCTCTTTTTCCGGATAAAGCCGACGACCCGGGCTTTGTCATAGAGCTCCGTTTCGAGGATGACGTTCACGCGCTTCATGGCTTTCTTTTCCATATATACATCATTACACATCTACTCACTTGTGTCAATTACGCTGCTGTCCATAAGATCCCCCGGGACTTTGTGGCCACGCCAATTAAGACGTTCCCCGTCCGTGCAGAATCTCAGAATGAATGGGATGCGCCTCAGCCGACCTCTGCCCGTGCAGGCCTATGGCGCGACGATGGCCTTGATGACGCCGTCGCGGCGGGCGGCCGCCGTTTCGTACGCCTTGGCCGCTTCGTCGAGGGAGAAGGAATGCGTGGCCAGGAAGTCCGGCTTGATCCGTCCGGCGTGGATCATGGCTACCGCCCGCTCCAGGCACTTGTTCTGGCGCCGGACGTTCTGCACCCGGATCTCGCGCCGCCGCACCTTGGAGCTGTCGAAAGTGACGCGCGGCTCGAGCGGGATGCCGACGACGACCAGCGTCCCGCCGGGCTTGAGCAGGGCGACAGCCTGGTCGAGGGCCGACTGCTCGCCGCAGCACTCGAACACGAGATCGAGGCCGAGGGATTCGCGGGCCTGGATCTCGGCGACGACGTCCTCGCGGTCCGGAGCGCCCGTCCAGTCGGCCCCGGCCTTCGCGGCCGCTTCGACCCGGTGATCGACTTTTTCGGTGGCGTAGACCGGGCCGCTCGCCTCGGCCTTGAGGGCCATGATGAGGCACAGTCCGATCGGGCCAGCGCCGAGGACGGCCGCGGTCTTGCCGCGGACCGTGCCGGCGAGGCTGGCCGCATAGAGGGCGATCGACAGGGGCTCGGCCAGGGCGCCCTGGACGACGGTCATCCTGGCCGGCAGCGGCACGCAGTTCCGCTCCGGGGCCAGCGCGAATTCCGCCATGCCGCCGGTGAGCTCGCCGTAGTGCCCGAGGAAGAGGAGCTTGCGGCAGGTGTGGGGCCGGCCCGTCCGGCACTGGTCGCAGGTCC
>JAPKZE010000286.1 GCA_026393955.1 Candidatus Aminicenantota bacterium | reverse complement strand
CTTTGCGATCGGTTTCATGAATTTCGTCTTCAGCCTCTATTATCCGGCCTTGAGATTCCGCAAGGTCCCCTCGGAAAAAGAGCAGGCGGTCATCGACCTTTACAAGAGAAAAATGACGGCCCTGGCCGTGACCATCCCCCGGCAGATGTTCCTCGAATCGTTCACCTTCAGCCGCCTGTGCGTCGACTACGACCTGACCAAGGTCGAGAACGGCTTGGGCATCCTGGCCGGCTTCAGCGCGATCTTTACCTGGCCGGGCATGTCCTTCACGCTGAGCCGGAAGATCCTCAATGTGGTCGAGCCGAGGCTTCGGCCGGACAACCTCAAACCCTGGATCTACTTCCGATTCAGCGAGGTCATCCACCATTTTTTCAAGGGCGAGTGGGACCGCATCCAGGCCTACGACGAAGGTCTCGTCGACCAAAGTCTGAAGATCGGCGAGTTCTTCTACACGACGACCTATCTGGACATCCTGTGCCACTCGTACATCGAGCGGGGACGGATCGACCTGGCCGAGAAGTGCGTGCAGCGGATCCTCGACATCCACGCGACCTACGAGTACGACTACGCCAAGGACGAGTACTATTTCCTGAAGACGCTCATGCTGGTCAAGCTCCGGAGGATCCACCAGGCCCTCCGCGAATCGAACGAGGGGCTGGCGTTCGCCAGACAGCACAGCTACAATCCGGACCTGTTCTCTCTCCTCGCTTTCAAGAGCAAGGCCCAGATCCTTCTCGACGATCTCGCCGGCGCCGAGGAGACCCTGCAGGAGCTGGGCCGGGTCCTGTCCAAGGACAAGGAGGTCCCTCTCAATCGCGGCTGGCGCCTGACGAGCCAGCTTTTGCTCGAGCTTCGCCGGTTGGGCCTGTCCTCCGGAGCGAGCCACCGGGACGGCGGCGCAAAGAAGTACAGGCAGGCGCGAAGACTGGGCCGAAAAGCGATCCGGAACTCCCGGAAGGTCGCTTCCGAACGAACGGAGGCCTATCGTTGTCTGGGGATTCTGGAGTGGATGGAGGGCCGCCAGGGGCGGGCCCTGAAGTTGTGGACGAAAAGTCTTTCCGAGGGCGCCCGGCTGGGAGCGCAGTTGGAGCTCGCCTGGACTTACCTGGAAGCCGGCACGAGGCTCCGGGAAAAGGCCAGCCGCTACCGGGAAATGAACCATCTCAGCGCCGACGAGCTGCTGGCGGAGGCGGAATCACTATTCCGGAAGATGAACGTCCCGCCCGGCGAGGCTTGACGGGCGCCGCAGCGACGGGCCCGCCGCCGCTCAGAGCGAGCGCGTCCGGACCTTCCGCCACCAGCTCTTGTTCGCCGCGTACCAGCGGACCGTCCGCTTGAGCCCCTCCGCGAATAAGATCTCCGGCTCCCAGCCGAGGGCCCGGATGAGGCCCGAGTCCATGGCGTAGCGCCGGTCGTGGCCGGGCCGGTCGGGGACGAACTGGATGAGATCGCGGGGCGCGTCGAGGGCGTCGAGGATGCGCCGGGCGACGTCGAGGTTGGCCAGCTCGCAGCCGCCGCTGACGTTGTAGACGCTGCCGGCGCGGGCCCGGAGGAGGGCCGCTTCGACGGCCCGGGCGTGGTCGTCGACGTAGAGCCAGTCCCGCACGTTCAGGCCGTCCCCGAAGACCGGCAGGGTCTTGCCTTCGAGCCCGTTCGTCAGGAAGCGCGGGATGAGCTTCTCCGGGAACTGGCAGGGGCCGTAGGTGTTCGACGGGCGGAGGACGACGGTCGGCAGCCCGAAAGTCACGTGGTAAGCCCGGGCCAGGTGGTCGCCGCCCGCCTTGCTGGCCGCGTAGGGCGAGGACGGCAGGAGGGGATCGGTCTCGCGGGCGGCCCGGCCCGTCCGGCTGCCGTAGACCTCGTCGGTCGAGATATGGATGAAGGCCTCGACGCCCGGGAAGGCCCGCAGGGCGTCGAGCAGGATGTAGGTGCCGTGGACGTTGGTCAGGACGAACTCGCCGGCGTCGTAGATCGACCGGTCGACGTGGGTTTCGGCGGCGAAGTGGACGACGGCCTGGACCCGGGCGAAGAGGCGCCGGACCAGGTCCCGGTCCCGGATGTCGCCCATGACGAATTCGTAGCGGGGGTCCTCCTGGACGTCGCTGAGGTTGTCCAGGTTCCCGGCGTAGGTCAGCTTGTCCAGGTTGATGATCCGCGTCTGCTTGTGGCGGCGCAGCAACAGGCGAACGAAGTGGCTGCCGATGAAGCCCGCCCCGCCCGTGACAAGGACGGTCTTGCCGTCGAGGGACCGTTCCGTGCTCATGTCCGTTCTCCAGTCCTTAGAACCCGAACCCCCCCAGGAAATCGAGCGTCTTGCCGATCGCGCCGAGGCCCAGGGAGAATCTGACCTGGACGTCGGCGGGGACGCGGTAATAGAAGACTCGCAGGTCGACGAGGAAGTCGAGGCACTGGTAATGATAGGTCAGCTGGCCGCCGGTGTAAAGGAGCTTGGCGTCCTTGATGTTGTAGTCGGCCTCGAGCTGGAGGTCGACGCCGATCCCCGGCAGCCGGAACCCGCCGAAGGCGCCGATCTGATCGCGGTTGTAGAGGGCGATGAGGGCGGGGTCGATCCCGGCGATCCAGGAGTTGCGGCTCTTGAACCACGACAGGGTCAGGAACTCGCCCTCGGCCTTGGAGCCGGCCGTGGCCCCGAGCCGCAGGCTCGACAGGTTCCCGTAGTAGGGATTGTAGGCCACCGAGGCGTCCAGGCTAAACTGGTTCTGCGGGTAGAAACGGAGCGTCCCGGTCAGCTCCGAGAAGCGGGGCGCCACCCCGTCGACCGGGAAGTTCGAAAGCGGCCCGTCCTCGGGCGAGAGATAGTAGGTCTGACCCAGGCCCAGGGAGAAGACCTCGACGGCCCGCTCGTCCCGGGCCTTGAACAGGAAGCGGCCGGTTACGCCGTAGCTGACCTGGTGGTAGCGGAAGAAGCCGTAGTTGGTCACGATCCGGTCGGAATCGTTGGTCGGGCTGTCATAGGTGTAGGTGACGTAGGGTTCGATGAGGCTCTTGAGCCGGGCCCGGCCGTCCCGGCCGTAGAAGAGCCGGAAGAAGACGGGCCCGACGATCTCGACCGCGGCCACGACGTTGCGGGTGAAGAGCGGATCGGCGACGATCCCGCCCGTGGCCGGGTCGAGGCTCTGGCCGTAATAATTGAGGTTGGCCGTGACCGTGGTCGTCGCTGTGAGCCAGGGGATCGAGGAAAAGGGCAGGCTCAGCGCCGGGCTGAGCGTCAGGCGCGACGACCGCCGCTCCGTCCCCGCCTCGTACTGGGACTTCCAGCCGTATTGCCAGCGCGAGTAGGACGAGGCGAGGGAGAAGAAGAGCGGGGCGAAGAGGCGGGTCTTGAAGACGTTGAACGTGACCTGGGGCAGCGAAGTCGAGACGTTGGAATCGCCGAGCTGGGAAAAGTAGGTCTCGAAGCGCGAGGCCTGGGCGCTCAGGTTGAAGCGCCGCCACGACCGGGACAGGTAAACCTGGAAGGTCCGGTTGTAGGACAGGGCCCGCTGGAAATTGTTGTCGTACTGCCGGAGGAAGGCGTACGAGCTCTGGTAATCGACGTTGGCGACCAGGGTGAAGCCGAGGGGCAGGGCCACGGTCTGGTTGAAGCGGACGATGGAGGACCGGGCCCGGCTGGCCGCGCCCGCCTCCTTCTTGAAGACGAAATAGTAGAGGTCGAGGTCGCCCTTCGTCCCGCCCGGGAAGAGGTAGCGGTACTGCAGCCCGGCGCCGGTGCCGCGGGCGAGATAGACGTCGACGCCGACCGTGGCGTCCATGTTCGGGGCCATGGCCCAGTAGAAGCTCTGAGAGAAGAAGAAGCCCTTTTCGCCGCCGAAGCCGATCCGCGGCATCAGGAAGCCCGTGGCCCGCTCCTTCAGGGGGTAGCGGAGGTAGGGCAGATAGAGCACGGGCACGCTCTTGATCCGGACGACGGCGTCCCACATCTCGATGGAATCGTCCTTCCTGATGTCGGCCCGGGCCAGGCTGAAGCTCCAGCGCGGATTGGGCTGGGCGCAGGCCGTGAGCCGGGCCTTGCTCAGGCTGTAGAGGTCGTCGCGCTTGCGCTCGAGCGTCTCCGCTTCGAAGAGGACCGACGGCTGGACGAGGCCGGAGGCCCGCGAGACCGTCCCGCGGCCCGTCTCGAGGTTGTAGACCATCCGCTCGGCCCGGATGACCTCGCCGCCCGACTGGGCGACGACGTTGCCCTCGGCCAGGACGTCCTTCGTCCCGAGGTCGTACTCGACCCGGTCGGCGAAGAGGAGGAATCCGCCGTAGCGGATCTCGACGTCCCCCGTGGCATAGACGCGGTCGCCGGAGCGCTCCTGGCGCGCGGCCACGATCCGGACCTCGGGCGGGGTCTCGGCGACGGCCGGAGCGGCGGGCTTGGGCGCGTCCGCCGTCTGGGCGAGGAGGACGGACGGGACGAGCGCGGCAGCCAGGCAAAGCCCGGCGATCAGGCGCGTCCGGACGCGTCTAAAGAGGCGAGCCGCCATCACGGCTCGCCCTTCATCTCTTTCCGGAGGGCCCGGAAGAGGCTGAGGAGGCCCGAGGCGATGCCGAGCACGGTGAACGTGAGCAGGAGCCAGGGCTCGGTGCCGAGCCGGCGGTCGAGGAAATAGCCGAAGAAGAGGCCCACGGCGATCGACGACGGCAGGATGAGGCCGACCGAGGCCAGCTCGGCCAGCCGCCGCAGGTCGGGGCGCGGGCGCTTTTCGTCCATCAGGCGGCTCTCTTTTCCCGGCCCGCCGGCGGTCCCTCCGGCCTGTCGGGCCCGGCGGCCCAGGCCCCGCCCTCGTTGACGAGCGCGTTCCAGCCGAAGCCGAAGGCGAAGGCGAGCGTGAAGAGCTTGAAGAAGGCCTCGAAGCTCCCGCCGCCGGCGCCGGCCTCGAACTGGGGAAAGATGACCAGGGCCAGGATGAGCCCGACGGCCAGGGAGGCCAGGGCCGAATAGAGGTAGCGGCGGCTGAAGCCGCGGACCCGGCCGTCCCTGACCTTGCGCAGCCAGGGCAGGACCGTCCGGGCCAGGACGCCGAAGAGAAGCCCCGAGAACTTGACCAGGAATGCCGTGGACATGGCGTGTCTCCTATTCTCAGAGATGGGTCGGGGGTTGTCAAGGAAGCCGGCCCTCCCTCCTAAATACGCGTTTGACCGGCGGTCGGCGGGGCGTGATATAATCCCGACGCCATGTCGACCCCGGACCAGGCCGCCTTCGAGGAACGCCTCCTGAGGCGGATCCCCGTCGAGATCGCCGTCGCCGCCGCCGTCCTGGGCCTGGCCGCCGCCCTCCTGTTCGATCCCGCGACCGGACTGTTCGTCTTGGCCGGGGGCCTCTTCTCGGCCCTCGGCTTCACCTGGCTCAAGCAGTCCCTGACCCGCTTTCTGGCCAAGGGCGTCCAGGGGGCGCGGCGCTCCGGCGTCGTCCTCTACGCCCTCCGCCTCGTGTTGATTTGCGCCGTCTTTTTCCTTATAATCCTCGTCTATCCGAAGAAGATCCTCGCCTTCGTCGCGGGCTTCTCCACGGTCGTCCCGGTGACCCTGGCCGTGGCGGTCCGGGGTCTTCTTCAGCTGAAAAAATGGAAGGATTAGAGCGCAGCCTCTGGATCGTCGAGGCCTTCAACCGCGTCTTCGGCCCGCCCGTCGCCGCGGCCCTCGGCCTCGTCGGCGTCAAGGTCCCCGACCCGCTCCACGCCATCCCCGACTACCTGGTCATGGTCTTCTTCGTGACCGTGTTCGTGGTCGTCCTCCTCGGCCTCGTCTCGCGCCGGCCGGCCCTCGTCCCCAGCCGCCGCCAGAGCGTCGCCGAGATGATCGTCCAGCTGTTCGAGGGGCTCCTCGTCGATTCCGTCGGCCCCGAGGGACGCAAGTACGTCCCGGTCATCGGCACGGTCGGCATCTTCATCTTCGGCTGCAACATGATCGGTCTCATCCCCGGCTTCATGTCGCCGACGAGCAAGCTCAACGTCACCCTCGGCTGCGCCCTGGTCGTCTTCTTCTACTATCACGCCCAAGGCGTCAAGGCCCAGGGGCTCAAGTACTTCAAGCACTTCCTGGGGCCCATCCCGGCCCTGGCCCCGCTGATGCTCCCGATCGAGATCATCAGCCACTTCTCCCGGCCCGTCTCCCTGTCGATGCGGCTCTTCTGCAACATCTTCGCCGAGGAGCTGCTCATCGTCATCATGGCCTCGATCATCCCCTTCTTCCTGCCCCTGCCGTTCATGGCCGTGGCCATCTTCACGGCGCTCATCCAGTCCTTCGTTTTCGTCCTGCTGTCCTGCATCTACATCGCGGGCGCCGTCGCCCATGAAGAAGAGCACTCAACGTAAAAGGAGTTCCGCCATGTCCAAGAGACTCAAAGCCCTGTGCCTGCTGGCCTTCGGCGTCGCCCTCATGACCCTGCCCGTCCTGGCCCAGGAAGTGGCCCCGGCCGGCGAGCTGGCCCAGCCCCGGGCCGACCTGTTCAAGCTGTCGCTCATCGTCGGCGGCGCCATCATCAGCCTGGCCGTCATCGCCGGCGCGTTCTGCCAGTCCAAGGCCATCTGCTCGGCCTGCGAAGGGATCTCCCGCAACCCGGCCGGCGCGCCCGCCATCCGCGCCCTGCTCATCCTGGGCCTCGTCCTCATCGAGACCCTGGTCATCTACGCCCTGCTCATCACCATCATCATCCTGATGGTCCAGTGGGGGAAGTACGTCTGAGGCCCGGGGGCCGAGGCCGTTGGGACCCCGGAGAGGATGACGCGTCCGACGCTCTCGCTCATTGCCGCGTCCTTCCGGCGCTTCAACGGGGACAAGTGCTGGACTTCGGCCGTCGTCATCTCGTATTTCGCCCTGCTCTGCTCCGTGCCGGTGACCGCGCTGTTCTTCGCGACCGCGGCCCGCTTTCTGGGCGACACCGAAATGGCCCTGCGGAGCCTCAACATCTTCACCGACGAGTTCTTCGCCCGCCAGGACCCGGGCTTCTTCAAGAGCCTCGGGGACCTCTCGGGCGCGGTCGGCCAACTGGGCCTCTTCGGCGTCATCGGCTCGCTCATCTCGGCCAGCTTCCTCTTCTCGACCCTCATCACGACCATCAACCAGATCTTCCGGACGAAGTACCACAAATCCTTCGTCTACAACCGGCTCATCGAGTTCCTGATGATGGCCGTCGTCGGGGTCTTCATGCTCTTCTCGCTGACCATGACGGCCGTCTGGGCGGCCCTCGGCCGGACGCTCGAGAAGAGCGAGCTGGTCCGGGCGACCATCCATCCCGGAGTGGTGGCCGCCGTCAACAACGTCTTCCTGAAATACATCATCCCCTATGCCCTGACTTTCCTGATGTTCTACATCCTTTATAAGTACATCCCGGAGGTCAAGGTCCATACCCGGGCGGGGCTCATCCCGGCGGCCGTGGCCGCTCTTTTCTTCGAGGGGTTCAAACGGGCCTTCGCCTTCTACGTCGTGCACTTCTCGGCCATCGGCATCGTCCTGAGCAAGATCCTCCAAGGCACGCTGACCTCGGTCCTGTTCTTCCTGCTCTGGATCACGTCGTCGATGGTCATCCTGCTCTGGGGCGCGGAGCTGGCAGCGGTTTTAAACGAGAAGTATGAGGCGACCGCCGCGGCCGGAGCAAAACAGGCTCCGCCGCCCGCGGTCAAACCGGTTTAATCAAGATCCTTTTTGGATTTCAGATATGCTTGGCGATCGCTTCCGTCAGCTTGGCTTTCGGCAGCGCGCCGACGAGCTTTTCCTTGAGCTCCCCGCCCTTGAACAGGATCATGGTCGGGATGGCCATGATGCCGTAGGTCTGGGGGGTCTGAGCGTTCTCGTCGACGTTCATCTTGACGACTTTGAGCTTGCCCCTGTGGGCCTCGGCCAGCTCCTCGACGACGGGGGCGATCATGAGGCAGGGGCCGCACCAGGGGGCCCAGAAATCGACCAGCACGGGCAGGTCGGACTTGATCACTTCGGCCTGGAAATTGGCGTCGGTTCCGGTCAGGATGGCGTCGGACATGTCATCGATCTCCATTTCTTAGTACTTTAGTAGTATTTAATATTTTACCAACCGAACCGGCCGTTGTCAAACAGCGGCCGACGGACCAAGAACAAGAGGGACAATCCCCTGCGGGGACAGTCCCGCTCGGCCCCCGACCAGAATCCCTATCCTGCCCAGCCCAGCTTTTCCTTGACCAGGTCGTAGTAGCTGCGGCGGGGCGAAGTGACGAGCTGGAGCTCGAAGGGCGCCTTGCGGACCTCGACCACGTCGTCGCGGACGAAGGCCCCCCCGCGCTGGCCGTCGAAGGTCAGGTGGACCTCCTCGCCCCCGGTCAGCAGCCGGACCGCGATCGACGACGTCGCCGGCACGGCCAGGGGCCGGAAGGACAGGGTGTGCGGGCAGATGGGCGTCAGGACGATGGCCGGGATTTGGGGATGGAGAATGGGCCCGCCGGCCGAGAGCGAGTAGGCGGTCGAGCCGGTCGGGGTCGAGACGATGAGCCCGTCGGCCTTGAGCGTGGCTACGTCCTTGCCGTCGATGGCGATGGCCAGCTCGATCATCCGGGCCATGGCGCCCTTGGTGACGACCAGGTCGTTCAAGGAGTATGAGACGTCCTCGCCCGTCCGCCCCTCGAGGAGCCAGCGCGGGCTGATGAGCCCGGCCTCCCCGGCCAGGAACCTATCTAGGATCGGCACGGCCTCGCTCACCGGGATCTCGGTCAGGAAGCCCAGCCGGCCCAGGTTGACGCCCATGACCGGGATGCCGGCCCGGGCCGCGTGGTGGGCGACACTGAGGAGCGTCCCGTCGCCTCCGAGGACGACGACCATGTCCGACGCGGCGGCGATCGAGGCCCGCTCAAGTCCGTCGGGCCGGCCGAGCTTAAGCGCGGCGACGTCCTCGAGGACGCAGGCGATGCCCCGGCCCTCGAAATATTCGACGACGATCTTGAGGATGCCCTCGACCGAGGGCGCGTGGGGCTTGATGACGATGCCCGCCTTGCGCACGTTAATCATGGCTGACCGCCTCCTTGATCCAGGTGGGGACGAGCTCCGCGTTGAGATCGGGCCCGCCCTTGACCCACCGGGCGAAGAATTCGACGTTGCCTTTCTGCCCGCGCGTCGAGCAGCGCATGAGGCCCGCGAGCCCGAAGCCGAGGGCCCGGGCCCCGGCCAGGACCCGCTCGAGGACCCCGGCGTGGACAGCCGGATCTCGGACGACGCCCTTCTCGCCGACGTCCTTCGGCCCGGCCTCGAACTGGGGCTTGACGAGGGAAACCAGGGTCCAGTCCCCGGGGATGGCCTTGAGCGCGGGCAGGATCTTGAGCACGGAGATGAACGAGACGTCCATCGTGACGATCCCGGGCGCCTCGGGGAGATCGGCGGGCCCGAGCTCCCGGGCGTTCTTCTCGATCGTGACGATGCGCGGGTCCTTGGTCAGGTTCCAGTCGAGCTGCTTCGTGTCGACGTCGACGGCGTAGACCCGCGCGGCGCCGCGCTGGAGCAGGCAGTCGACGAATCCGCCCGTCGACGCGCCGATGTCCAGCCCGACCAGGCCGCGGACGTCGAGGCCGAAGCGGTCGAGGGCCTCGGCCAGCTTGAGGCCGCCGCGGCTGACGAAAGGCAGGACGGCCGCGACCTCGAGGGCCGCATCCGCGTCGAGAAGATCGCCGGGCTTGCGGACGGGGCGACCGGCGCTCGTCACCCGGCCGGCCATGATCAATGCTAAGGCCATTTCGCGGCTCGGGGCCAGGCCGCGGGCGCCGAGGAGCTTGTCCGCGCGTTCCTTCATCGGCGCCTCAGGCCGAGGGCTTCTGATAGAACTCCCGGATCCGCCGGACGAGTCCGGGGACGTCGAGGCCGAGCGCGGCCCGGATCTCCTCGGACTTGCCCAGCGGGTAGGCCCCGACCGGCACGCCGAGCGACAGGAACCGGAGGTCGAACCGGCCCTCGCGGTCGAGGAGCTCGCGCACGGCACTCCCGGCGCCGCCGTCGACGATGCCCTCCTCGAGGGTCCAGGATCATGTCCCGGTCGAGCGGCTTGACGAAGCGGGCGTTGACGACGGCCAGCGAGATCCCGTCCTTCTCCAGCTCCCGGGCCGCCTCGAGGGCCGGCCCGACCATGTGCCCCACGGCGAAGAGGAGGTCCCGGCCGTCCCGGACGAGCTCGCTCATCCCGAGGGGAAGGACCCGCAGCTCGCCGTCGAGCGGGACGCCCAGGCCCTTGGCCTTGGGGAAGCGCACGGACGCCGGGTGGCCGTAGTGAAGGCCCGACCAGAGCATGTGCTGGAGCTCGTTCTCGTCCTTCGGGGCCATGACGATCATGTTCGGCATATGCCGCATGTAGGCGATGTCGTTGACGCCCTGGTGGGTGGGCCCGTCGTCGGGCACGACGCCGGCCCGGTCGAGGACGAACAGGACGGGCAGATCCATCAGGCAGACGTCGTGGTAGAGCTGGTCGTAGGCGCGCTGCAGGAAGGTCGAGTAGATGGCCACGACGGGCTTGAATCCCGCCAGGGCCAGGCCCGAGGCGAAGGTGACCGCGTGCTGCTCGGCGATGCCGACGTCGAAGAACCGGTCCGGCAGCTTCTCGGAGAACTCCCGGAGGCCGGTGCCTTCGCCCATGGCCGCCGTGATGGCCAGGACCTTGTCGTCTTTCTTGGCGATCCTGATCAGGGCGTCGCCGAAAAGGCTCGAGTACGACGGACCCCACTCCCGCTGCAGGGGTTCTCCCGTCGACACCTGGAACGGCCCGGCGCCGTGGAATTTCTCCGGGTGCATGCGGGCCGGCGGATAGCCCTTGCCCTTCTGGGTGACGCACTGGATGAGGACCGGCCCGTCGTAGGTTTTGGCCGTCTCGAAGGCCTCGACGAGGGACTGGGCGTTATGGCCATGGACGGGGCCGATGTAGCGGATGCCGAGCTCCTTGAAGACGAGCCCGGGGAAGAGCGTCTTTTTGACCAGCTCCTCCATGGCCCGGCCGCCCTTGATCATGGCCCCGCCGAGCGGGACCCGCTTGAGGATCGACTTGGCCTGGTCCTTCATCCGGATATATCGCTGGCCTGACACGAGATAGGAGAAGTACTTGGACCAGGCTCCGACGTTGATCGAGATGGACATCTCGTTGAAGTTGAGGACGATGATGAGCCGCTCGCGGAGGTGGCCGATCTGGTTGAGGGCCTCGAGCGCGACGCCTCCCGTCAGGCTGCCGTCGCCGACGACGGCAACGACGTGATGCTTCTCGCCGCGCTTGTCCCGGGCCACGGCCATGCCCAGGGCGGCCGACAGCGCCGTCGAAGCGTGCCCGGTGTTGTAGGCGTCGTATTCGCTCTCCTCGCGGCAGGGGAAGCCGAGCAGGCCGCCGCAACGGCGCAGGCCCGCGAAGCGGTCCTTGCGGCCGGTCAGGATCTTGTGGGTGTAGCACTGGTGACCGACGTCCCAGACGATCTTGTCCCGGGGGGCGTCGAAGGCCAGGTGGAGGGCCAGGGTCAGCTCGACGGCGCCGAGGTTCGAGGCCAAATGCCCGCCGTTCTTGGCCACCGTCTCCAGGATGAGGGCCCGGATCTCCAGGGCCAGATCCGAGAGCTCCTCCGGCGTGAGCTTGCGCAGGTCGGCCGGCTCGCGGATGGCGTCCAGGATCTTGCCCATGGCTTCTCCCCGGGATCAGGCTTTGCCGCCGTCCTCGCCCGCGTCGTCGTCGGACCCGGCCTCGAAATCCTCGGCCTTGAGGTTCCCCTTCTCGTCCTTGAGCAGGATCTCGACCTTGCGCTCGGCCTTATCCAGCTCGGCCCGGAGGAACCGCGACATCTTGACGCCCTTCTCGAACAGGGCCAGCGACTCGTTGAG
The DNA here is from genome assembly GCA_026393955.1 of Candidatus Aminicenantota bacterium. GTDB lineage: Bacteria > Acidobacteriota > Aminicenantia > Aminicenantales > Saccharicenantaceae > RBG-16-66-30. The sequence goes on along the minus strand of JAPKZE010000286.1, from coordinate 1,336 downwards.
GGAGATGCCGCCCTTCTCGAGCTTGGCCACGATCTGTTCGAGCTCGGCCAGGGCCTTTTCGAACGTCAGGTTGGTCATGATCCCTCCTTCAGGAACCGGGATTCCAGCGGCTTCTTGCGGTCGACCGATTCGACCCGGGCGCTGAATTCGCCCTTGAAGAACGTGACCTCGACGGTCTCGCCCGGGACGACATCCTCGATCCGGCGGGCCAGCCGCAACCCGCCTTCTTTCCAGACCAGCGCGTAGCCCTTCTTGAGGACGTCGAGGGGGCTCAGGGCGTTGAGCGCGGCCGAGAGCCGCTCCCAGGCCGCCCGGTGGTCCCCCACCGCCCGGCGCAGGACGTTGCCCAGCCGCTCGGCGGCGAGGAGCGCCGCACCCTTCTGCTCGGCGATGGCCTGGCGCTCGGCCCTGAGGACGTTCCGGCCGCGCGTCTCGAGATCGTCCACCCGGCGGGCCAGATTGGCCAGCTTGACCTCGAAATTCTGGAAGATGCGGTTCCGGGCCAGCTCGTCCACGTCGGCCCGCAGGCCCTGGAGCTCGAAGCGGAGGAGCTCGCCGAGCCGCCGGGCCTGGGCGTCGATCCGCTCGGCGAAGGCCTGCTCCGTCTCGATGACCATCTCCGCGGCCGCCGATGGCGTCGAGGCCCGGACGTCGGCGACAAAGTCGGCGATGGTGAAGTCGACCTCGTGGCCGACGGCGGAGATGACCGGGACGGGCGAGCGGGCGATGGCCCGGGCCACGGGCTCCTCGTTGAAAGCCCAGAGGTCCTCGATCGATCCGCCGCCCCGGCCGACGATGAGGACGTCGATGTCGGGCAGGGCGCCCAGGTAATCGATTCCGGCGACGATCTCGTCGGCCGCCCCGTCGCCCTGGACGCGGGCCGGGTAGATGAGGACATGGAGCTTGGCGAAGCGCCGCTCCAGCGTCCGCAGGATGTCGACGACGGCCGCCCCGGTGGGCGAGGTGACGACCCCGATCGTCTTGGGCAGGAGGGGCAGCTTGCGCTTGCGGGCCGGGTCGAAGAGGCCTTCGGCCTTGAGCTTTTCCTTCAGTTGTTCAAAGGCCAGCTGGAGGGCCCCGACGCCCTTGGGTTCGACCCGGTCGATGATGAGCTGGTAGGCCCCGCGCGGGGCGTAGACGTCGATCTTGCCACGGCAGACGAGCTGCTGGCCGTCCTTGAGGTCGAACTTGAGCCGGGCCGCGTCGCCCCGCCAGATGACGGCGGAGAGGGACGCCCCGGCATCCTTGAGGGTCAGGTAGATGTGGCCGGAGGGATATTTGCGGGCGTTGGAGACTTCGCCTTCCACCCAGACCTGGGGAAAAGCCGTCTCCAGGG
>JAPKZE010000148.1 GCA_026393955.1 Candidatus Aminicenantota bacterium | reverse complement strand
ACAAGATCCGCGACACGGCGACCTCGCTCGAGCGGATATTCGTCGTCGAGGTCATGGGCCGCAAATGCGGCTGGATCGCCATGCAGGTCGCCCTGGCCGGCGGCTGTGAGGAGGTCCTTGTCCCGGAGAAGGACGTGCCGCTCGAGGCGGTCTGCGAGGAGATCCGTGCGGGCCGGGCCCGAGGCAAGGCCAGCTGGATCATCGTCGCGGCCGAGGGCCGGGCCACGGCCGGTGAGGTCGCCTCGGCGGTCACCGCGGCGACGGGGCTCGAGACACGCATCGCCGTGCTCGGCCACATCCAGAGGGGCGGCCGGCCGACCGCGGTCGACCGCATCCTGGCGGCCCGCCTCGGGTACGCCGCCGTCGAGGCCCTGGCCGAGGGCCGGACCGGCGGGCTCGTCCACGTCGCGGGCGACCGGGTCGAGTTCCTCGCTTTCGGTGCGGCCGGCGACGTCAAAAAGACGGAGATCGAGTCCGATTACCGTCTCCTCAAGGTCCTGTCCTAGTATTGTGTTCCTGATTTGTGATAATTACTCTCTGGCCATGACTCTCAACCGGAGGTCCCCGATGCGTCTGTCCCCGCGTTCGATCCTCGCCCTCGTTCTCGCCGTCGGCCTGGCCGGCCTGGTCACGGCCGCGCCTCAGAAAAAGGCCGCGGGCAAAGGCCCGGTCAAGATCGAAAACACCGACCCGGCGCTGCGGCTCAAAGCCTTCGAGAACCATGTCGCGATGAAACAGTCCTCCCCCTTCAAGGACGTCAAGTGGCGGTTCATCGGGCCCTTCGACCTCGGCGGACGCTGCACCGACGTCGCCGTGCCCTCCGGCAGCCGGACGGTCTTCTACGCCGCGGCGGCCACCGGCGGCATCTTCAAGACCTTGAACGCCGGCACGACCTGGGAACCCCTCTTCGACGACATGCCGACGCTCTCGATCGGCGACCTGGCCGTGGCCGAGTCTGACCCGAACATCATCTGGGCCGGGACCGGCGAGGCCAACATCTTCCGGGCTTCAGAGGCGGGCCTCGGCGTCTTCAAGTCGACCGACGCCGGCAAGACGTGGAAACACATGGGGCTCGAGGCGACCTACACCATCGCCCGTGTCGTCATCCACCCCAAGGATCCCAACGTCGTTTACGTCGCCGCGACCGGCCACGAATGGACGACCAATCCCGACCGGGGCGTCTACAAGACGACCGACGGCGGGGCGACCTGGCAGAAGGTCCTCTATATTAACGAGCGGGTCGGCGCGAACGACCTGGTCATGGACCCGCAGTCGCCCGACACGCTCTACGCCGCGACCTGGAACCGCATCCGCCGGCGCTGGAGCGATCCGGTCCCCGGCGGCGAGGACGGCCTCTACAAGACGACCGACGGCGGCCGGACCTGGACTCCCATCAACACCGGCCTCCAGGACACGGCTTTCACCGGCCGCATCGGCCTCGACCTCTGCCGGTCCAAACCCTCGACGATCTACGCCTACGTCGACAATCACGCCCCCGGCGCCGAGCCGAAGCCGGGCGAGCTGGACTCCTACGGACGGCCGCGCCAGCGGGGCATTATCGGGGCCGAGGTCTACCGCTCCGACGACGCGGGGGCGAGCTGGCGCAAGGTCAGCCCGCCCGGCATGGAGCGCTTCGGCGGCACCTACGGTTGGGTCTTCGGCCAGATCCGCGTCGATCCCAGCTCTCCGGAAACGATCTACATCATGGGCCTGGGCCTGGCCAAGTCGACCGACGGCGGCAAAACCTATCAGAACATCACCTACGCCGGCCTCCACGGCGATCACCACGGCCTGTGGATCGACCCCGGCGACAGCAGCCACCTCATCAACAACAACGACGGCGGCGTGAACATCTCCTACGACGGCGGCAAGACCTGGCGCCTCTTCTACGACGTCATCCCGTCGGTCCAGTTCTACAACGTCACCCTCGACAGCTCCACGCCGTTCTGGGCCTACGGCTCGGTCCAGGATACGGGGACATACCGCGGCCAGATCCCGGTGCGCAAGCCCGGCCAGGGCGGCGGTCCCGGCGGCCGGCGCGGCTTCATGTCCACCCAGCCCAAGTGGGAGCCCGCGCCCGGCGGCGAGGGGACGCTCATCGCCGTCGACCCGGAGGATCCCAACACGGTGTATTCGTCTTCGTTCTACGGCCGCCTCGAGCGTTCCGTCTACAAGGACGGCCAGTGGACGAGCAAAGAGATCTTCCCTAAGGCCGCCGAGGGTGAGCCGGCCTACCGCGGCCAGTGGCTGGCGGCGACGATGCTCTCACCGCACAATTCCCGGATCGTCTATCACGGCTTCCAGTACCTCTTCCGGTCGATGAACAAGGGCGAGACCTGGGAGCGGATCAGCCCCGACCTGTCCTACAACAACCCCGGCCAGCAGGGCCGGTGGCCGTACGCCATCCCCTATGCCACCATCACCGCCGTCGACGAATCGCCGTTCAAGTTCGGCCTGCTCTACGCCGGCACGGACGACGGCCGGGTCTGGATGACCAGGACGGGCGGCGACAGCTGGACCGAGATCACGGCCGGCCTCCCCTACAACAAGCACGTCTGGAAGATCGTCGCCTCGAAGTACGACCCGGCCACGGTCTACGTCACGCTGGTCGGACGGCACGACGACGACTTCGATCCTTATGCCTTCAGGTCAACGGACTACGGCAAGACCTGGGTGTCCATCGCCGGCAACATCCCCGGCGGGCCGGTCAACGTGGTCCGCGAGGACCCGAAGGTGAAGGGCATCCTCTACGCCGGAACGGACACGGGGGTTTACGTCAGCCGCGACAGCGGCGCGACCTGGGACGTCCTGGGCTCGGGACTGCCGACGAGCTACGTCTGGGACCTGGCCATCCACCCCCGGGACAACGCCCTCGTCATCGCCACCAACGGCCGGGGGATGTGGCTCATCGACGACCTGGCGCCGGTGCAGAACGCGGCGAAATAGACGGGAACGCAAGACACGAGGGACAGTCCCTCTTGATCAACCGGCGAGAACGATGTCCGCGGCCAGGCGGCCCGTGGACAGGGCCGTGGGCACGCCGCCGAGGATGAGCTCGGTCGACGCGTAGGCGCCGGCGACGAGCAGCCCCGGCACCGGCGTCCGGACGAGAGCCCGGCCGATCGGTCCCTCCGACGGCCGCGCCGTCCAGCTCCATCCGGCGATCGAGCCCTCGAACCGCCCGCCCCAATCGCGATAGGTCAGCGGTGTCGCCGCCTCCATGACCTCGACCGCTCCGCTGAGGCCGGGCAGGACGCGCTCGGCTGTCCGGACGAGACGCAGCGCCAAGTCCTTTTTAAAGGCGGCGTAGCTTTCGGCCCGCTGTCGCTCGCCGAGCCGATAGCGCTCGAACGGGCGGTACGGGAAAGCGGCCCGAAGGACGAGGGCGGCCCGGCCGGACGGGACAAGCGACGGCGCCTGGCGCGACCAGAGGCAGATCTCGATATCCCGATGCTCGAGATCCGCCGGGTCGCCGTCGCCCCCGGCGAGATCGTGGCGGTAGAACAGGTGTTCCGCGCGCATCGCCGAGAGGTCGACGGCGTCGGGCCGGACGCCGAGATAGACGCAGAGCTCCGAACCGGTGTAGGGCGCGCCGCGGATGGCGTCGCGATCGACGCCCGGCCCGCCGGCCTCGCCGACGAGATCGAGGAACGTCGTTTTGTAATCGGCGTTGGAGACGACCCAGGCCGACTCCAGGACCTCGCCTGCGGCTGTGACCGCGCCCGCGGCCCGGCCGTCCCGGACCAGGATCTCCCGGACGGGCGTCGCGAGACGGAGCTCTCCGCCCGCGGCGGCGAGCCGCTCGCGGAGGAGATCGGCGAGGACGTGGACGCCTGGCTCGGAGAACCAGATGCCCTCCTCGGCCATGACATTCCACATGAGGCCGAGGTTGAGCAGCGACATCTCCGGAGGCTCGGAGCCCATGGCGCCGAGGAGGTTCCTGAGGGGCCGGTCGGCGATGAGGCCGTCGAGGACCGCGGCCGCGGGCTGTGCGGCCAGACTCGCGACGGCGCGCATCCTATCCTCGCAAAGGCGCTCGTCGGGTCCTTCGTCCCGGCCCGGACCGACGGCTTGCCGGAAGCCGGGGTGCCAGAGGTCCATATCCTTCGAGACGGCGATGGCCCCCCGGAGCACGGCGAAAAAGCGCGTCAGCCCGTCGCGCTCGGCCGGATAGAGCCGGACGAGCTCGGATTCAAGCTCGGAGAGCGGCCGGGAGATGATGAGGTCGAGGGCGGGTGTCCGGATCTCGAACTCGCTGCGGCGGAAGGGGACGTCGGGCTCGATCCCCGCTTCGGCCAGGAGGGTCCGCACGCGGCCCGGAAAGCTGAACGAGAGCGGTCCCATGGGAAAGGCATAGCCGCCCCTGCGGAAGACGTAGCTCGTGCCGCCGGGCAGGGCTTTTTTCTCGAGGACGACGACGCGGCACCCCGCGCCGGCCAGCCGGGCCGCGGCCATGAGCCCGCCGAGCCCCGCGCCTATCACCACGACGTCGTACATGCCGGCTTCATCTTAGCGAAGAAGACACGCGGGCACAATGGGACGAGCCAGAATGACGAGAGGAACGGCCGCTGTTATCCCGCGGCCTTTGATGCTACAATCCGAGGCATGAACGTCGTCAGCATCATCATGGCCGGGGGCCAGGGCAGCCGGCTTTACCCCCTGACAAAGGTCCGCAGCAAGCCGGCCGTGCCCGTCGCCGGGAGGTTCCGGCTCATCGACATCTCCATCTCCAACTGCATCCACTCGAACGTCCGCAGCATCTTCGTCCTGACCCAGTTCGCCAGCGAATCCCTGCACCGGCACATCTTCACGACCTACCGCTTCGACAGCTTCCACCGCGACTACATCACCCTGCTGTCGGCCCAGCAGACCCTCGAGAACCGGAGCTGGTACCAGGGCACCGCCGACGCCGTCCGCCAGAACCTCGACTTCATCGAGGACAAGGGGGCGCTCGTCCTCGTCCTCTCGGGCGACCACCTCTACCGGATGGATTATCGGAAGTTCGTCGACTTCCACATCGCCTCGGGCGCCGAGATCAGCATCGCCGTGACCCCTGTCGCGGCCGAACAGGCCCACGAGTTCGGGGTCATGAAGGTCGACCGGCGCGGCCGCATCACCGAGTTCCGCGAGAAGCCGAAGGACCCGGCCGACATCGAGCGGATGCGGGTCGGCGCAGACGTCTTCGCCGGTTTCGGCACCCCGGCCAACGGCCGGACGCACCTGGCCTCCATGGGCGTCTACCTCTTCAGCCAGAGCGTCCTCCGCGACCTGCTCGCCCGCACGGACTCCAAGGACTTCGGCAGGGAGGTCATCCCCCAGGCCATCGGCGAGCGGAAGGTCTGCGGTTATTTCTTCGACGGATATTGGGAGGATATCGGGACGATCCGGAGCTTCTTCGAGGCCCACATGGATCTGACCCGGCCCCTGCCGAAGTTCGATTTCTACGACGAAGAGCGGCCGATCTTCACCTACCCCCGGTTCCTGCCCGGCTCCAAGATCCTCGCGTCCGACGTCGGGCACGCCATCCTCTGCGAGGGCAGCATCGTCAACCGGTCGCACATCCGCGACTCCATCATCGGCATCCGATCGCGCATCGGCGAGAACTGCCGTCTCGACCGGGCCGTCATCATGGGCGCGGACTACTACGAATCCCGCGAGGACCTCGCCTGCAACCGCGAAAAGGGCCTTCCCGACGTCGGCGTGGGCCGCGACTGCGAGATCCGCAACGCCATCGTCGACAAGAACGCCCGCATCGGCCACGGCGTCA
>JAPKZE010000241.1 GCA_026393955.1 Candidatus Aminicenantota bacterium | reverse complement strand
GGCGGATCGCAGCCCTGGGACTGTTCGAAGAAGCCCCGGAGAGCCCTGGCCACTTGATCTACCTGGCCGGCAACACGGCCCTCATCATGGGAGCGATCGTCGAAGGATATTACGGGGGACGCTTGAACCACCGGTGACCGGCCCGATGGGCCTTCAGGAATAATGAAAGCGCGGGACGGCGACGCGGCCGGATCTGTCGAAAGCGATCCCCTCGCGCTCGAGCAGGGCCCGCTTCATGGCCGGGCCGCCCTGGTAGCCGCCGAGGGCGCCGTCGGAGCGGACGGCCCGGTGACAGGGCACGATGAGCGGGAAGGGATTGGTGGCCAGGGCGTTGCCCACGGCCCGGGAGGCGCCGGGCTTCCCGAGGTGCCGGGCGATGAGCCCGTAGGTGCTGACCCGGCCGCGAGGGATGGCGTGCTCGGCCCGCAGGACCGCCTGCTGGAACGCGGGGCGCGTTGCCAGCGCGGAGACATCGAACGAAAAGACGATGTCCTCGCCGGCCAGGGATCTGCGGATCGCCGCCGCGACGCCGTCGATCTCGCGGCAGGAAGCCGGCCTGGCATCCCGGAAATTCGCGCGAACCTGCGATGCCGCGGGCGAGCCGGGCTTGGAGAGAAGGACACGGACGATCTTCGGGTCGCCGTCGACGAGGTCCCACACCAGCGCCACGGGGCCGAAGGGGGTCGGTTCGACGATCTTGCTGTTCATTCAGCCTCCGTGCGCATAAAAAAAGGCGGACGCCCTTTGCCCAGGGCCGTCCGCCCCGAAAAGACAGAACAGTTCCAAGAGAGACGATCCCCTATTGGGGACAGCCCCATCTCAGAGGAACAATCCCCTATCGGGGACAGTCCCTAAGAAGCCAGGATCAGTAACGGCCGCGACCGCCGCCGCCGCCGCCGCCGAATCCGCCTCTTCCGCCGCCGCCGCCGCCGCCGGCCGGCCGGGGCTGGGCTTCGTTGACCTTCAGGTTACGGCCCTTGAGGTCCTTGCCGTTGAGGCTTTCGATGGCCTTGATGGCCTCATCCCGGTTCGGCATCTCGACGAAGCCGAAGCCGCGAGACTGGCCGCTCATCTTATCGGTGATGATCGCGGCCTTCTCGACCGTGCCGAAGGCTCCAAAGGCCGTGCGGAGATCGTCTTCGGTCAGGTTGAAAGAAAGGTTGCCGACGTAAATATTCATCTCGTCTCCTTTGACGAAGGGTCCATCCGATGGCAAGCGGACGTCCCTGTCCAATAAAATCGATCGCAATAAAGGAGAGGAGATCGCCGGCTGTTCGTGCCTCAGGCCTCCGTGCCTTTATCCGACCCGCGCCCCCGGATAAGGGGGATTCACGCGGGATATGCTAGCACAAAACGGCTTCAAGCGCAAAACGATATTTTTTTGCCCCCCCTCCGCCCCCGGAGCGTGGCATAAGCTCCTTCGTTATGGTTAAATAGCCTGTAATGAAAAGGGTCATCGTCCTCGGAGGCGGCGTCACGGGAGTGCTTTCCGCCTGGGAGCTCGTCCGGGCCGGCCACGCCGTCACCCTGGTCGAGGCCCGGACGCTCGGCAGCGGCGCCAGCTCCCGTTCGGCGGCCGGCATCCGGGCCCAGTTCGGGGTGGCCTCGACCGTTCGCGGGATCGTCTACGCCGAGCGCTTCTTCGAGAGCTGGACCGGGCATTTCCCCCAAAGCCAGCCCTGCTTCAAGAGGAACGGCTACCTCTTTCTCAAGAACTACACCGCCGACCTCGAGGCCGTTCGCGAGCTCGTCCGGCTGCAGCGCGAGGCCGGACTGGCCGAGGTCGAGTTCCTTAAAAAGGAAGAGGTCGACGAGCGCTGGCCCTGCCTCGACACGACGGGCGTGGCCGCGGCGACCTGGTGCCCCCGCGACGGTTTCCTCTTCCCGGCCATCATCTACCAGGACGGGGCCGAGGCCGCCCGGGCCCTCGGCGCGGCGATCGTCCAGAACGACCCCGTCGTCGGGGCCGAGCGCTCGGGCTCCCGGGCGACGGCCGTGACGCTCGCCTCCGGCCGGCGGATCGAGGGCGACATCTTCGTCAACGCGACCGGCTTCCTGGCCGGCGCGACGTCGAGGCTCTTCGGCGGGCGGGATCTGCCGATCAAGGTCGAGCGCCGCTACCTCTACTTCCTGGCCGGGCTAAAGGCCGACAGCGACTGGGGCCTCGGACTCGACGATTTCCCAAGCCTGCCGATGACCATCACCCCGGCCGGGGCCTATTGCCGGCCCGAGAACGCGCAGCTGATGATGGG
>JAPKZE010000043.1 GCA_026393955.1 Candidatus Aminicenantota bacterium | reverse complement strand
TTCGAGCCGCAGGCCCCGGTCGCGGAAGGCCTCCGCCCAGGCGAAGGCCTCGGCCTGGTTGGCGCGGCAGCCGAAGTTCCGGACGGAGAACGAGCCCATCGCCGGAGGCTAGAGCTTTTCTTTGAGCTTGGCGGAGGCCGCCTCGACCTTGTCGGCCATCTTGGTCCGGAAGGCCGCCAGCTTCTTGCGCAACTCCTCGTCGCGCAGGGCCAGGATCTCGATGGCCAGGATGGCGGCGTTGGTCCCCCCGTGCTTGCCCAGGGCCACCGTGGCCACGGGGATGCCCTTGGGCATCTGCACGGTCGACAGCAGGGCGTCCAGGCCGGCCAGGGCCTCGCTCTCGACCGGGACACCGATGACGGGCTTGGTCGTATGCGCGGCGACAACGCCGGCCAGGTGGGCAGCCTTGCCGGCCACGGCGATGAAGATCTCGGTGCCCGCGGCCTCCGAGGACTTGACCAGGCGGAGCGTCCGCTCGGGGGAGCGGTGGGCCGAGGTCACTTCGATGCCGAAGGGGACGCCGAAGTCCTTGAGGACGCCGAGGGCCTCCTCGACCGTCCCGAAGTCCGATTCGCTCCCGAGAAGGATCATGACCTTCATCACCGCTCCTCCTTGATCGCGCCGATGTCCCGGCGATAGTACATGGCTTCGAAATAGACCTTGCCGCAGGCCTCGTAGGCCCGGCCCATGGCCTCGGCCAGCGTCGGGGCCGTCGCGCAGACGCCCAGGACGCGGCCGCCCGTCGTCAGGTACTGGCCGTTCTCGAACTTCGTCCCGGCGTGAAAGACGGCCACCCCGGGGACGGCCGCCGCCTCCGTCAGGCCGGAGATGATCTTGCCCTTCTCGTAATGGACGGGATAGCCGCCCGAGGCCACGACGACGCAGCCCGACGGGTCGGGCGACCAGCGGACCTCGGTCCGCAGGATGTCCTGGTCGACGGCCGCTTCCAGCAGGTCGACGAGATCGCTTTCGAGGCGCATCATCTGGGGCTGCGTCTCCGGGTCGCCGAAGCGGCCGTTGAACTCGAGCACCCGCGGCCCCGAGTCGGTGATCATCAGCCCGGCGTAGAGGACGCCCTTGAACCTCCGCCCCTCCTCGAGCATGCGGGTGACGGTCGGCAGGATGACGGTCGACATGATCTCGTTGAAGAGCTTCTCGGACATGAGAGGCGACGGGGAGAAGGCGCCCATGCCGCCCGTGTTCGGTCCCTTGTCGCCGTCGTAGGCCGTCTTGTGGTCCATGGCCGTGACCAGGGGCTGGACCCGCAGGCCGTCGGAGACGACGATGAACGACACCTCGCGGCCGCGGAGGAACTCCTCGATGATGACGCGCCGGCCGGCCGGCCCGAACTTCTTCTGGACGAGCATCTCGGAGGCCGTTTCCTCGGCTTTTTTCGGGGTGGCGCAGACGACGACGCCCTTGCCGGCCGCGAGGCCGTCGGCCTTGACCACGACGGGATAGCCGAACTCGCTCGAGGCCAGGACCTTGCGGGCGTCGTCGTAGTTATCGACGACCTTGAACCGGCCGGTCGGGATGCGATGCCGGCCCATGAACTCCTTGGCGAAGACCTTGCTGCTCTCGATCTCGGCGGCCTTCTTCGAGGGGCCGAAGACCCGGAGACCGCGCCGCTCGAACTCGTCGACGAGGCCCATGGAAAGCGGCACCTCGGGACCGACGACGGTCAGGCCGACCTTCTCCCGCTCGGCGAAATGGGCCAGCCCGGCGATGTCCGTCTCGGCTAGGGGGACGTTCTCGGCGACGAGCCGCGTCCCGCCGTTGCCGGGCGCGCAGTAGACCGTCTCGACCCGGGGGCTCTTGGCGATCTTCCAGGCCAGGGCATGCTCCCGGCCGCCCGAGCCGACGATCAGGACTTTCACGATCAGGCTCCGGCCGCCCGGCGGAGGTTGTCCGCGAACCGGGCCGCATAACCCGTGTCGGGAAGGACGCTGGCGAGGATGCGCGCCGCGAGAGGCATGGCCTCGGCGGGCGGCAGCGTGAAGCCCATGGTCAGGAAGCTCTTCCGGTAGCGGGCCACGTCGGGGCCGGCCGGCTTGTTGCGGACGATGATGTCGGCCATCAGGCCCGCCAGCGTGTCGAAGTCCTTTTCCGTCATGCCGAAGCGGGTCATCTCCTGGACGCCCAGGCGGACGCCGCTCGATTCGAGGAAGGTGGCATCGTCGGGCAGGGCCTGGTAGTTGGTCAGGACGTTGTTCTCATCGAGGCGGCGGGCGATGTCCATGCCCCGGCCGAAGGGCTTGACCCGGATGATGACCTGGTGGGTCTCCGTGTAGCCGTCGGCCGGATCCCCCTCGACCGGGATGCCGTGGGCGTTGAGGGCCTTGGCCAGCGCCTGGGCGTTCCTCCGGACCTGGCCCTGGAAGGGCGCCTTGAAGGCATTCATCTCGTAAGAGGCCATCAGCAGGCCGAGCAGGGTCCCGAGGTGGTGGTTGCTCGTCGAGCCGGGGAAGGCGCGGCCCTTGATCTCGATCCAGAGGGGCCGGAGAGGCGAGTCCTTGGGAAAGTTGCAGGCGACGACGCCACGCTGGGTCCCGAAGAAGGTCTTGTGGGTGCTCCCGGTGACGACGTCCGCGCCCTCTTCGAAGGGGGCCTGGAAGGCCCCGTAGAGGCCGAGGACGTGGGCCATGTCGAACATCAGGACGGGCCGCTCTTTCCAGCTCCGGACGATGTCGGCGACGAACCGGACGGGCTCGCGGTAGAGGAACATGCTCTTGCCGAAGATGATGAGCTCCGGCCTGTGGGTCTCCAGGATCGCGGCCAGCCGGTCGAGGTCGGGCTTGTAGGGGTTGTCCTTGCGGACCGGGAAATTGACCACCTGCTCCTTGCCCGTGGCCGGGTCCTCCTCGACGTAGTTGAACAGGGCCCCCATGGGCTGGGCGCTGAGGTGCCCGCCGTAGATGAGCTCGTTGTTGAGGACCAGGCGCATCCGGCGCGAGAGCTGCCCCGCGGCCCGGCCGCGGTTGAGGAACCGGACCAGGCCCTTGAACACGACCTCGTTGGCCATCTGGCCGCTGACGGGCCGGAGCTCGATGTCGGTGCAGCCGAAGTAGGCGGCCAGCTCCTTCTGGCACTCGATCTCGACGTCGCGGATGAAGTCGGTGCCCTGGTAGAAATAGACCTCGTCCCCCTTCATCGTCCGGTGCTCGGCGTAGCGGCCGGCCGGGTCGGCGATCTCGCACATCTTGACGAGCAGCGACGGCGTCGACTCCGAGGGGATGAGGTTGAAGCAGTCTTTCTGGCGCCAGGCGCTGTTCCGCTCCGTCCGGGCGGCCAGGTCGCTGGCTTTTTCAGCAAATGAAGGCATGGGGTCCTTCCTTATTTAAAATTCCGGTCTTCGATGTCGCGGATCTTCTGGACCCGGAGGCCGTGCCTCCCGCCCTCGAACGGCGTGTCGAGCCAGATGCGGACCATGCGCAGGGCCAGCTCGAGAGTGTGGGTCCGCCCGCCCAGGGTCAGGCAGTTCGAGTCGTTGTGGGAGCGGCTGACCTCGGCGGCGTACTCGCACGCGCACGGCGTCGGCCGCAGGCCCTTGAACTTGCCGGCCACGATGGCCATGCCCAGGCCGGTGCCGCAGACCAGGATGGCCCGGTCGCATTCGCCCGAGACGACGGCCTGGGCGGCCGTGGCCCCGTAATCGACGTAATCGACCTTCTCGCCGGACCCGCAGCCGAAGTCCGTGAAGTCGAGGCCGCGGCCGCGGAGGTATTCGGCGACGCCCGTCTTGAGGGCGTACCCGGCGTGGTCGGATGCGAGCGCGATCTTCATGCCCCTCTCCTTTCCTCGCCCCCTCGGCCGCGCCCTTGCCCGGGCCGGACGGCGCGGCTCAGCCTGGATTATTCACGAGCCGAGGCGGCTGCAGATGCAAGGCGTCAAAGGGTGAAGCTGTACTCGGAGTACTGCGAACCCTTTGCAACGAAGCAGATGCGGCCGGATCGGCTTGCCCGGAGGGTGAAAACGCCGTTCTTGGTTCTTTAGGCTTGATGGAGACACGCGGCGTTTTCATGAATAGTCCAGGCTAGCGCTTTTCGAGAAGCCTGGCCGCTTCGGGCAGGACCTCGACGGCTTTGAGGACGGCGGCGTCCCCTTCGCGGGCGACCTTGACCCCGGTGTCGACGCCCCAGATGGCCCCGGCGATCTCCCGCTCGAGCTCGCGCTGGATCTCGGGCTCCGCTTCCCGGAAGTCGGCTTCCTGGTATTCGAACGGACGCGTCGCGAGGTACTTTCGGAAATCGGCGATGACGCCGGCGTTGGCTGGGAACGTCGCGCCGACCTGGATCTTGCCGGCCGGCACCGCCGTTCCTTCCTTGGCCTCCTGCGGCAGGACGAGCTTCCGTCCGAGGTCGGTCTGGTGCAGGACGAGCTTGCGGGCGTAGGCGAAGAAAGCGCCGGTGATGCGGAGGCGGCCCGTGAGCGGCTTGAGCAGGGAATTGACGGCGTAGTCGGGCGTGATGCCGCCCTGTCCCAGGACCTTCCGTCCGTGTTCGGTGTAGCGGACCTCGCGGGTGTCCTCCGGGGCGCGCTTGCTCATCAGGTAATCGTCGAGCTGGGTGTAATCGCGCTGGATGGACCGCCCGCTCGGCGTCAGGTACTTGGCCACAGTCAGGGCGACGGCCATGTGGTTGGGGACCAGTGTGAAGACCGTCTGGACGAGGCCCTTGCCCCAGGAGTCCTCGCCGACGATGAGGCCGCGGTCGTGGTCCATGACCGCGCCGCTGACGATCTCGGAGGCGCTGGCCGTGCCCTGGTCGATCAGGATGACGAGGGGGAGCGTCTCGTACTGGTCGTCGGCGAAGGCCCGGAACTCCCGGTTGTAGGCCGGATTGCGGCCCTTCATGGAGACGATGAGCTCGCCCCTGGGGAGGAAGAGGTCGGAGATCTCGATCGAGGCGGCCAGGGCCCCGCCGGTGTTCAGCCGCAGGTCGAGGATCAGGCTTTTCATTCCCAGGCCCGCGAGCTTGGCCAGCGCGTCTTCGAGCTCCCGGGGCGTTTCCTCGCCGAACGTACGGACGTAGATGTAGCCGATGCCCCCGTCGAGGAGGAAGGCGTACGGGACGCTCAGGAGCGGGATCTCCTCGCGGGTGATGGTCAGGTCGAACGGCTTGTCGGCGCCGTCGCGGATGAACGTGACCGTGACGTCCGTCCCCTTCTCGCCGCGGAGCTTCTGCATGGCGTCGTAGCTCGAGATCGGCACGGTCGATTCGCCGTCGATCTTGGCGATGATGTCGCCGGGCAGGATGCCCAGGCGATAGGCCGGTCCGCCCTCGATCGGGGCGATGACGACGATATTGTCGCCCTGCTTCTGGATCTGCATGCCCACGCCGTAATACTTGCCCGTGTAGTCCTCGCGCATCCGGGAGAAGCTCGCGGGGTCGAGGAAGTAGGAGTGGGGATCGAGCGTTTCCAGGGTGCCCTTGATGGAGGCCACGGCCAGGTCCTCCTCCGCGAGCGGCTTGTAGTAGCTCTCCTCGAGGAGGCCGGCGATGGCCCGGGCCTTGGACAGCGCGCCGGACCAGAGGTCTTCGTCGTGGGACGGGGCCGGCAGCAGGACGAGCAGGGCGAGGATAAGGGGAAGCAGGCCTTTTTTCATAGACTTCACGTGCCCTCAATTTTATCACTGCCTGCCCGCGGTGTAAAGCGCGGAGGCTTATAGCGTCCCCGGGGGGAGCGTGCTATAATACCGCCTCGAGTTAACCATGTTCGGCAGCATCGGTCCCGCGGAGCTCATCCTCATCTTCGTCATCGCCCTGCTCGTCTTCGGCCCCAAGAAGCTCCCCGAGATCGGCCGCTCCGTCGGCAAGGCCCTCCGCGAGTTCAAGAAGACCTCGGAAGAGATCAAGGGCCGCATCGAGGAGGAGATCGAGGCCTCGGAGATCAAGGACATCCGCAAGGACATCCAGGCCGGGGTCGACGACCTCCGGTCCGGCATGAAGGCGCTCACGGCCGAAGCGACGGTCGTTCCGGACGAGATCCGGAAGGACGAAGAGATCAAGAAGGACAACGAGGCACATGGGACTGGGGAAGGGCCGAAAGTCTCCTGACGAGATGACGTTCCTCGAGCATCTCGAGGACCTGCGCAAGCGGCTTTTCTATTCGTTCGTCGCGCTGGCCGTCGGCTTCGTTCCCGGCTGGATCTTCTCCAAGCAGATCTACGCCATCCTGGCCCGCCCGGTGACCCAGTACCTCCCGGCAGGCACCAAGCTCGCCTTCACGACGCTCACGGCGCCCTTCATGCTCTACATGAAGGTCGCTTTCATGGCCTCTCTGTTCGTCATGTCCCCGTTCGTCTTCCTCCAGGTCTGGTATTTCATCGCCCCGGGCCTCTTCCAGAAGGAGAAGAAGTACGTCATTCCCTTCGTGCTCATGACGACCTTCTTCTTCTCGCTCGGCGCGGCCTTCGGCTATTTCATCGTCTTCCCCTGGGCCTGCCGTTTCTTCCTGACGCTCGCCAAGGACTTCCAGCCGGTCATCACGGTCGACGACTACTTCGGTTTCGCCCTGAGGGTCCTGCTCGGCATCGCCCTCATCTTCGAGCTGCCGACCCTGATCTTCTTCCTGGCCAAGATGGGCCTCGTCACGGCCCGCTGGATGATCCGCAACTTCAAGTACGCCGTGCTCGCGGTCTTCGTCATCGCCGCCGTGATCACGCCCACGCCCGACGTCATCACCCAGAGCATCGTGGCCGTCCCGATGCTGGGCCTCTACGGGCTCAGCATCCTGATCGCCCTGGTGGTCGGCCGCGGCCGCGAGAAGGCCCGGCGGGCGGGGACGGAGCAGGCGGGATAACCCGATCGAGGAGAGCCCGCCATGGACGGACGTCTGATCATCCGCAGCGAGCGCGTCGAGACGCCGCAAAAGCTCGTCTCCGAGAACCCGGCCACGCTCGCCCCCGTCGGCGAGGTCAGCGTGGCCTCCCGGGAGCTCTGCGAACGGGCCATCCAGGCGGCCAAGGACGCTTACCCCGTCTGGCGCTGGCTCGACCACCGGGAGAAGAGGGCCATCTTCAAGCGGGCCGAGAACATTCTGGCCCGGCGGGCCTCCGAGGCCGGGCGCCTCATCGCCATGGAGAAGGGGTCCCCTTACGCCGAATCCCTGGCCGTCGAGGTTTTCGGCGCCCTGCAGTCGCTCAACTACTACGGGCACAACCAAGGCCGGCTGCTTCGCCCGCGGCGGGCCGGACACCATACGCCTCTCTTCTTCAACAAGTCGGGGGCCTTCCACTTCCACCCGCTCGGCCCGACGCTCATCATCTCGCCCTGGAACTTCCCCTTTCTCATCCCCTTCTGCGACACCCTCAGCGCCCTGACCGCGGGCAACACGGTCGTCCTGCGCCCGTCGACGGCGACGCCCCTGGCGGCGCTCTTCATCGGCGAGGTCTTCCTCGAAGCCGGGCTGCCGCCCGGAGTGCTCAACGTCGTCGTCTGCCGCGTGCCCGAGGCCGAGGCCATGATCGTCCACCGCGATATCCAGAGCGTCATGTTCACCGGCAGCGTCGGGATCGGCAAACGGGTCGTCGAGCTCTGCAGCCGCAACCTGACCAACGTCACCCTCGAGCTCGGCGGCAAGGACCCCATGATCGTCCTCGAGGACGCCGACCTCGAAAAGGCCGCCCGCGGCGCGGTCTGGACGGCCTTCATGAACTGCGGCCAGAGCTGCGGGTCGATCGAGCGGGTCTACGTGGCCCGCAAGGTCGCGGACGAGTTCACGGCCAGGGTCGTCGAGCTGGCGAGAGAGGTCAGGGTCGGCGATCCCCTCGAAACGGGGACCGAGATGGGCCCGATGGCCACGGCCGGCCAGCTCGAGGTCGTCGAGGAGCACATCGCCGACGCCCGGGCCAAGGGCGCCGCGATCCCGGTCGGTGGCGGGCGCGTCGCCGGACGGGCGGGGCACTTCATCCAGCCGACCGTCCTGACGGGCGTCGACCATTCGATGCTGTGCATGACCGAGGAGACGTTCGGACCGACCCTGCCCATCATGGTCTTCGACACCGACGAGCAGGCCGTCGGCCTGGCCAACGACAGCATCTACGGCCTGACGGCCTCGGTCTGGACCCGGGACCGGAAGCGGGCGGCCTGGTTCGCCGGGCGGCTCGAGGCCGGCTCGGTCACGGTCAACGATCACATGTACTCCTTCGTCGAGCCGCGGGCCATCTGGGGCGGCATCAAGCAGACCGGCATGGGCCGGTCGCACGGGCCGTACGGCCTGCTCGAGCTCGTCGACATCAAGTACGTGGGCATGGACTTCTTCAGGAAGAAGGCGCAGACCTGGTGGTTCCCCTACGACCGGAGCCTCGAGGGCCTGATGGAGGGGGCGATCGCGTCCTTCCACGGCGCCGGCCTCGGGGCCAGGGTCGGGGCCCTCTGGGGGCTGCGGAAGGAGTGGCGCCGGATCCTGGAGACGGCGCCGCTGCTCAACTACGTCCGGGCCCTGCCGAGGATCCTGAAGAAATGACGAAGGCGCCGCCGCGGCTCATCGGACTGACCGGCACGAACGGGGCCGGCAAGGGCGAGGCCGCGGCGTATTTCAAGACGAAGGGCTACGCCGGCTTCTCGCTCTCCGACGTCATCCGGGAGGAGCTCGAGCGCCGGGGCGAGCCCCCGAGCCGCGACAACCTCATCCGGACCGGGAACGAGCTGCGGGAGCGCTTCGGGCCCGACGTGCTGGCCCGGCGGACGGTCGACAAGATCGGGCCGGAGGGGCGGGCGGTCATCGACAGCATCCGCAATCTGAGCGAAGTCGACTGCCTGCGCCGCCAGGGCGGGTTCGTGCTCCTGGCCGTCGACGCGCCCGTCGCCGAGCGGTTCGCCCGGGCGGCGGCCCGCGGCCGGGACGAATCGGCGGCCGATCTCGAGGCCTTCCGGAAGAAGGAGGACCTGGAGCGGCGCGGCGGGGCGGCCGCGCAGCAGATCGAGGCCTGCATGGCCGCGGCCGACCGCCT
>JAPKZE010000040.1 GCA_026393955.1 Candidatus Aminicenantota bacterium | reverse complement strand
TGGACGTTGGTGATCTTGACGGCCACGGGCGCTTCGAGTCCCCAGGTCAGCCGCTGGATGTCGCTCGTTTCGGCCTTGCCGTCCGGGGCCGGTTTGGCCTTGACCAGGCGGATGGTCTGCTTCCGGGTCACGGTGATCTTCAGTCCGGCCGGCGTTTGTTCCCAGGGCAGCTCCCCTTCCTGGCTGAGAAGGGTCACCTTGGTCCCGGGCGTCGCGGAGACGGACTTGAGGAGGAGGGTCTTGGCGTTATTCTCGAGCACGGCCAGGGCGTAGACCGTCCCTTCGGCCCGCTTCCGGGTGAACCAGACGTCGCCTTCGTTCGTGACGCGCCAGGGACGCACACCCCGGACGGCCTCGCCGTAGAGCATCATCCACAGGCCGAGGTCGCGGAGGACGTCCTCGTCGGCCGGGGCGATCCGGCCGTCCGGACGCGGCCCGATGTTGAGGAGCATGTTGCCGCCGCGGGCCCGGATATGGACGAGGTTCTCGATGATCTCGGACGACGGCCGGACGACGGCGCCGGGGAGATAGGACCACTGATAGCTCGTGGTCAGGCAGCTCTCCCAGGCCCGGTCGTCGGCCTGGCCGGGGATCTCCTGCTCGGGCGTCGGGATCTCGCCGCGGGCGATGAAGACGTCCTGACGGACGCGCCAGGAGTGCTTCTTGAGGGGCTCGCACTTGCCGTCGAACCAGAGCATGAAGACGTCGCCGTAGCGGGTCAGGAGCTCCTCGAGATGGCCGCGCTCGTAATCGAGAAAATTCTTCTGTTTCGGGCCGAAGAGGGCGGTGCTGTCGAAGCCGGGCTCGTAAATGTGGCCGGTGCGCTGGCCCGTCACCCACTGGTAGCGGAAATCGCCCGGCGAATAATAGAACCCGACCAGGATCCCCTCCTTGCGAAAGGCCTCGGCCACCATTCCTGCGATGTCCTTGCCGTAGGGCGTGCGGGTGATCTTGAAATCGCTGTACTCCGTATCGAAATTGCAGAAGCCGTCGTGGTGCTTGGCCGTGAAAACGACGTATTCCATGCCGGCCAGCTTGGCCAGCCGGGCCCAGGCGGCGGGATCGAACTCCGTCGGATTGAAAGTGTCGGCCAGGGCGTAGTACTTCCGGATGTAATCGTCGGAGGCGTTGAACAGCGGCCAGGAGATCTCGGTCCCCACTTGGCTGTTCGGTCCCCAATGGATGAACAAGCCGAGGCCGGCGTCCCGGAAGATCTCCGTCTTGGCCGGGTCGTTGGAGAGACGGACGGCGTCTTCGGCCAGGAGCGGGACCGGCGGCTTCTCCGCCGCAGCCGGCGGCTCGGGCACGGGCTTGGCACAGGCCACCAGGCCGGCGACGGCGAGGACCGCCAAGACGGAGAGAACGGATCCGCGGACACGAGGGGACATCGAAAGCATCATGGGAGGTCTCCTTTGTTCCTCCCTTTTAATGGAACGGGGATGAAAAATCAAATATAATCCGTCCGTGACATCCAAAGAACGCATGCTCCGGGCCCTGGCCCGGGAGAAGCCCGACCGATTGCCGGCCACCGTCCACCAGTGGCAGAAGTACCACCTGGATACCTTTCTCGGCGGCGTGAGCGACCTCGAGGCCTTCCGTCTGTCCGGGCTGGACGCCTCGATCCAGTACTTCCAGGACATGGGCCAGTTCTGGCTCACGGACGCCGATTTCACCAAGTTCTCGACGCCTGCGTGGCGCGACGAGGCCGAGGTCCTCAGCGCCGATCCCGACCACCGCGTGGCCCGGCACACCATCACGACGCCCGGCGGCACTCTCACCTACCGGACCGAGGGAAACCGGATGACGACCTGGGTCTCGGACTATCTCATCAAGCACGACGACGACATCCGGCTCATCGAGAAGTACATGCCCGTGCCGCGGCTGGATCCGGCCCCGGTGGCGCGGGCCTACGACGCGGTCGGCGACGCCGGCATCCTGCGCGGCTTCGTCTGGGGCGACCAGGCCGGCTGCTGGCAGCACGCCGCCTGCCTCATCGACACCCAGGCGCTCATCCTGCGCACGTTCGACGATCCTGGCTGGGTCCACGAGCTGCTGCGCATCCTGCTCGAGAAGAAGCTGCGCTTCATCGAGTCCATGAAGGGGGCCCGCTTCGACCTCATCGAGACGGGCGGCGGGGCGGCCTCGTCATCGCTCATCTCCCCGGCCCTGCACGAAGAGTTCTGCCGGCCCTACGACCGAAAGATGCACGACGCCCTCCACGCGCTCGGCTTCAGGATCGTCTATCACACCTGCGGCGGGACGCGGGGCATCGAGGAGCACATCGTCGGGAACGGCTGCGACGCTTCGGAGACGCTCGCCCCGACCTCCATCGGCGGCAACCAGGAGCCGTGGGAGCTCAAGGCCAAGGTCGGCGGACGGCTGGCCTTGATCGGCGGGCTCGACCAGTTCAACGTCCTGACCGAGGGCTCGTCGGAGACCATCCGGGCCAAGGTCCGGGAGCTGTTCGAGAAGGTGGGCGCCGACGGCGGC
>JAPKZE010000268.1 GCA_026393955.1 Candidatus Aminicenantota bacterium | reverse complement strand
GTCATTTTTCCATTCCCCCCCTCGTCCTCTCCCACTTTTCCCCGAGAGCCCGCGATCGCGGGGGATGAGACTTCATCCGTGAATTAGCCTTTAGGGGTGATTCACACGGCGGCGCCGGCGGTTCATCATGCCTGATACCCGCGAAAACCGCGGCGGAGAACGGCAACGTGGATAACCGGAAAGACAAGAGATTCGACGAGCGGAACGACGTCCTGATCCAAGACACGCTTCTGGGCTGGGATCCCGGGGCGCCCATCAGGATCAACGCCCACACCTATGATATTTCCGTGTCCGGGGCCCGGATCTCCTGCAAAGCCGGCTTCCCCGCGGGCACGGTCCTCCACATCCTCATCTACTTCAAGAAAGCGGGGCAAGCCCTGAGCGTCGACGGCGAGGTCAAATGGAGCCGCCGGTGCAAGGGCGGCCGGCGCTCCGAGATCGGCGTGGAGTTCTTGCACGCCATTCCGGAAACCATCGGTGCGCTGATCGGTCACTTCTACGGCAAAGAGATCAGGATCCCCTCCTCGGTCTCTTGACGCCTGGCCGAGCCGGGCGCGGCCGAAATAGGCTATAATCGGTCCGGCCCATGCGTAATGTCGTCGCTTCCATCGTCCTGACGGTCCTGACGCTGCCGGCCATTCTCGTCTTGCTCCTCGGCGCCCTGTTCCGGCGTCCCGAGGCGTTCCTGGCCTATGGCGTCTGGATGATGCGCGTCGGACAGCGCCTTCTTGGGATCAAGGTCGAGGCGGAAGGCCGCGACCGGCTCGATCGCCGGACGCCCTATGTCTTTATGTGCAACCACCTGAGCTTCCTCGACGCGCCGGCCCTCGTGACCGTCATCGACCGGCCCGTGCGTTCCATCGTCAAGAGATTCGTCTTCCGCATCCCCGTCTTCGGCTGGGGCATGCGCCTGGCCGGCTTCGTGCCCGTCGACAAGGAGGGCATCGGCGAGGGCCGGAAGCGCATCGCCCGCGCATCCGGGCTCATTCGGGAAAAGGGCTATTCGTTCCTCGTCTTTCCCGAAGGTCAGCGCAGCTGGGACGGCCGGTTGCAGCCGTTCCGCCGCGGCGGGTTCTTCCTGGCCCTCGAGGCGGGAGCCCCCATCGTGCCCGTGTCCATCGCCGGGACCTTCGAGCTGATGCCCCGCGTGTCCCGGCGGGTTCGAAGGGGACACGTCCGGATCGTCTTCCACGAGCCCATCGCCGCCGCCGGCTTCTCGCCCGAGACCCTGCCGGAGCTCATGGAACGGGTGCGGGCCGCGATCGCCTCGGGCCTCACTTCATGAGACCGGCGACCATCTCGGCCACCAGACGGTTGAACTCGGCGGGGCGCTCGAGCATGGGACAGTGGCCCGATCGTTAAGGAACACGGTCGACTGGACCGGGGGATCGGGGCCGGCCGGATCGAGTGAATTGAGTTGTGTGTCACCGATATTAAGAATAATATATCAAAAAAAACATCATTCCAGGGAGGGGAGCGCTATGAGCCGAACACGCATCCGCCGCCGCGATTTCCTCAAAGCCGTGGCCGCCGCCGCGGCCGTCGTCCCCCTAAGAGGGACAGTCCCTCCCGGGACAGGGAGGGCCAGCAGCCCAGTTCCCTCCGGGGACAG
>JAPKZE010000420.1 GCA_026393955.1 Candidatus Aminicenantota bacterium | reverse complement strand
GAAGACCATGACAAAACGCGCTCTGTCATTCATCGTGCTCGCAGCAGGCATTATATCGAGTCCGGTCCTCACGCTCGGCGCGGCCGCAGCGGGGGCCACGGCCTACGGCTATCTCGTCCAGAGCGGCACGCCGTGTGCCGTATGGTGGGCCGAGGGCGCCTACAAGGTCATGCGGGACGACCCGGTCCCGGCCGCCGAACAGGGTGTCGTCCGGATCTCTGCGGCCCGCAACGAGTACGAGCCGTTCCTCGTCGTGCTGAGCCCGACGACGCGACTCGACGGCGTCCGCGTCTCAGCCGGCCGCCTTGTCGACATGAAGGGAGCGACCATCGGGGCCGAGAACGTATCGGTCTGTCATGTCGGGTACATCGAGGTGACGACGCCGACGGACGCTCTCGGGAAGGCCGGCTGGTGGCCGGATCCGCTGCCGCCCTACGACGGCCCGTTCGCCGCGCCGGCCGGAGAAAACCATCCGCTCTGGATCACGGTCCGCGTCCCCACGGACGCCGGGCCGGGGCTCTACAGAGGCGAGATCGGCCTCGCGGCCGGAGGCTGGTCCTGCCGCGTCCCGATCGAGCTGACCGTCCGGAGCTTCGCCCTCCCGGACAAGTCCTCCGTCCGGTCCTCGTTCGGACTGCCGACCGGCGACATCAAGGCCTATCACAACCTCGAAACCCGCGAGGAGCTCGAGACGGTCGTCGACCTCTATTACCGGAACATGAGGGCCCACCGCGTCGCCCCCACCTCGCCCTTCGAGCTTTACCCCATGAAGGTTGCGGCCGCCGGCGTTTTCTGGAAGGGCGGCGAGTTCGTCGGCGAAGCGGTCCACGGCGGGCGCCGGGCCCTCAGGATCACCGACGACAAGGCGGACGAGAACGTCGGGGCGAGATATGACGCCCGCGTCCCGCTCGCCGGGCACACGCCGCTCAAGCTGACCTTCTGGGCCAGGACGGCCGAGGCCGGCCAGCCCTACACGGTCCTCTGCGAGTTCTTCACCGCCGAGGGGCACTGGATCGCCGGCGCCAACCTGCTCAAGGTCTTCGAGGGCGGGAAGGACTGGAAACAGGAAACGCTCGAGTTCCCGCGCCTCCCGAACGAAGCGGCCGGCCTCGAGCTCACGCTCTTGCCCGCCTTCCGCGACAACGGGGGCACGACCAAGGGGGCAGCCTGGTTCGACGACCTCGTCCTGACCGCGGCCCCGAAGGGCCCCGAGGCCCGCATCGACAGCCTCCTTGAGGGCGGCGACTTCGAGATGCCGCTCGACGGGATGAAGGTCAGCGTCGACTTCGGCGAGTTCGACCGGGGCGGCCGCCGCGTCCTCGACGAGCTCGGCTTCAACGCCTACAACCTCCCCCTGGAGGGCCTCGGCACCGGCTCGTTCTACGATCGCCGGCCGGGGATCTTCTGCGGGTTCCGCCAGGGCACGCCCGAATACGACTCTCTCCTCAGCCAGTACCTGAAGCAGGTCGAGTTCCACCTCGCCGCCATGGGCTGGCTCGGCCGCGAATACATCTACTGGTTCGACGAGCCCGATCCCAAGGACTACCCGTTCGTCCGCGAGGGTATGCTCAACATCCGCAAGAACGCGCCGCGTCTGACCCGCTTCATCACCGAGCACCGGCCCGGCCCTGAGATCATGGACGTGTCCGAGATCGGCTGCACCATCTTCCACCGCGTCGACCCCAAGGCCGTGGCCGAGCTGGCCCCGAAGGGCCGCGAGTTCTGGTCCTACCTCTGCACGGCCCCCCAAAGTCCCTGGGTCTCGCTTTTCATCGACCATCCAGCGATCAACCTGAGGATGTGGCTGTGGATGAGCTACCAATGGGGGCTCGAGGGCATCCTGGTCTGGCGGGCCGATTACTGGACGAGCCCGACCCTGTTCCCGCCGGGCGTCATGCAGAACCCTTGGCAGGACCCGATGTCGTACACCGTCGGCTACGGCATCCCCTATGGCCAGGTCAATCACTGGGGCAACGGCGACGGCCGCTTCCTCTATCCGCCCAACCGCGATCCGGGCAAGGACAAGACCAAATACATGTGCGGTCCGGTCGACTCGGTCCGCTGGGAGATCCTCCGCGAGGGCATCGAGGACTACGAGTACTTCGTTCTGCTCCGAAAGGCCATCGATGCGGCTAAAGGGAAGGGCAAGCTCAAGGCCTCGGCCGCCGAAGCCGCGAAGCTCCTCGATTTCCCGGCCACGCTCTTCACAAGTGGCCAGGACTACACGAAAAACCCGCTCGAATTGCTGAGCCTCCGGGCCAAGGTCGCTGAGGCCATCGAGAGGCTTACGGCGCGCTGATCCGGGGCGGCAACGGGCTCCCCGTCAGGGGATGGTAGTGAACGTGCACGCGTTGCAGCAAATCGATCTCCTGGTGAAGAGCGCGTTCCAGGCGGGCGGAGATGGCGTCCCCCTCGGCCACGGTCATGGCCCCTTCCACGGCGATGGTCAGGTTGATGACGAAATAAGGGCCGAAACGGTGCGCCTGCATTTCCTCGACGGCCAGCACCCCGGGAGTTCCGACCACACAAGCCTCGACCTTTTTCCTGAGCTCCGCCGTGGGAACAGTATCCATCAGGTCCCCTGAAGATTCGCGAAGGATCTCGAGCCCCGTCCGGAGGATCACCACGGCCACCAGTGCTCCGGCCAGGGGGTCGAACCACGGATAGCCGTGGCGGGCCAGGAAGATGCCGATGCTGGCGGCCGCGGCGGCGAAGATATCGTTGCGGTGGTCGGAGGCGATGGCGAGAACCACGGGGTTGCCCGTCTGCCGGCCGATGCGCCTGGTCCTCCAGCTCAAGAGGATCTTCAAACCTATGGTGAACACGGCCGCGAATTGGGCTCCCGCGCTGGCTCCTACGACGTCAGCTCCCGTGGAGAGAAGGTCATAGACCCGGTTGATAGCGTCCCAGAAGATCGCCACGGCCGTTGTCAGGACGAAGGCGCCGATGATGACGGCCGCGATGCTTTCGAGCTGTCGATGCCCGTAAGGGTGCTCGTCGTCGGCCGGCTTCCGGGCCTTCCTAATGAAGACTTTAACGATGATCCCGTAGGCCACGTCGGACGTGGAGTTGATCCCGTCCGCGAGCAATGCGGGGCTGTGTCCCAAGATCCCGATCGAGGTCTTGAGCACGGCCAGCCCGGCGTTGGCGATCAGGGCCAGATTGACCGCCAGCAGGTTCCGCTTATCGTGGTGATCCGGCGTTCTGTCCATTCATCCCCAGGTGTGGTTCGCTCGAGTTCCTTTTGGCGGAGAGCTCTGCCCTATTTCCCGGCCTTCAGGAACTTGTCGTACCAGGCCAGGTAGCGCTCGTACAGGTCCTTGACGTAGCTCGGCGTCCTGATGCCGTGGAACTGGCCCGGATAGACGACGAGCTGGGTCTCGACGCCCAGGCTCTTCAGCGCCTGGTACATCTGCTCGCCGCCGATGATCGGGACGTTGAAGTCCTTCTCCCCGCCCATGAACAGGGTGGGCGTCTTGATCCGGTCGGCCTTGAAGAACGGGTAGGAGATGCGGACCCAGGCTTCGGTGGCCTTCCAGGGCACGCCGATCTCCAGCTCGTACTGGCGGATGTACTGGTCGCTGCCGTACATCGCGAGCTGCAGGGCGCTGCCCGCGCCGCTGATGCCGGCCTTGAACCGCGTATCCGTGGCGATCGTGTAATCCGTCAGGATGCCGCCGTAGCTCCAGCCGCCGATGCCGAGCCGGGCCGGATCGGCGATCTTCATGGCCACGGCCCGGTCCACGGCCCCGAGGAGGTCGATGACCTCCTTGCGGCCCCAATCCGCGAAGATGGCCTTCTGGTAGGCACTGCCCCGGCCCGAGCTGCCGCGGTAATTGACCGCGAGGACGACGTAGCCGTGGGCGGCGAAGAGCTGCTGCTCGAAGCTGAAGCTCCAGTCGTCCTGGCCGACAGGCCCGCCGTGGATGCGCAGGAGCATCGGGTACAACTTGGCCGGGTCGTAGGCCGCCGGTTTGACCAGGAGCCCGTTGACCACGGTGCCGTCCTTGCTCTTCGAGGTGAACGGCTCCGTGACGGCCAGTTCCAACCCCGCGAAGAGGGCGTCGTTCTGGTGCGTCAGCCGCCTCATCTGTCCCTTCTCCAGGGCCCAGACCTCGTCGGTCTCATCGGCCGCGCCCGATAGGAGCGTGATCGCGCCGTCCGGGCCGAGGGAAACGTTCGAGACGGTGCGCCGGCCGGTCGTGAGCTTCTCGACCGGCCCGCCGCCCGACCCGGTCGTCGCCGAGGCCGGGACCCTCCCGACGCACGATTCGCGATCGTCCTCGAACTGGAACAGGAGGCCGGCTCCGTCGGCCGTCCAGAACAGAGGGCCGGAGACGGGGCGGTCGAGGGCCGCGGTCAGGATCTTGGGCGCTCCCCCCGCGGCCGGAACGACGGCCAGCTTGCTCTGGCTGTAAGCCGAAAAGCGCGGTTCGTCGCCGACCAGGAAGGCGATCGACTGACCGTCGGGGCTCCAGGCCGGGGCGGTGGCGTCCGGGGTGGCCGAGGTGGTCAGCTGCCGGACCTCGGCGCCCGGCTTGGCCTCGACGACGAAGACGTTGCTGTCGGGATTGCGGTCGGGATCCGGGCCGCGATTGCTGGAGAAGGCGATCCGCGTCCCGTCCGGCGACCAGGCGGGGGAACCGTCATAGCCCGGGCCCGAAGTCAGGACTTCGGCCTTGCGCGCAGCCACGTCGAAGAGCCAGAGGTGCGTCCAGAACCGCTTCAGGTAGCCCTCGCGATCCTGCTTGAAATGATAGCGGTCGATGACGACGGGCGGTGTCGTCTTCCGCTTCCAGCCTTCCATTTTTTCGGGCTCGTCGGCGGGGTCCTTTTCGCTCACAACGAGAACGAGGCGCCGGCCGTCCGGGGACCACACGAAGCTGTCAACCCCGCCCGTGACCTCGGTCAGCCGCCAGGCCTCGCCGCCGCGCCGGTCGAGCAGCCAGACCTGGGCCCCGAGCTTTTTCTCCTCCTCGGTGCCGCGCGAGGTCAGGAAGGCGAGAAATCGGCCGTCGGGGCTCCAGAGCGGCGTCGATTCGCCGTCGGGGCTCGAGGTCAGACGGATCTCCTCGCCGCCGTCCCAGCCGACCATCCAGAGATCGGTATCGCGCTTGTCCTTCTCCAGGTCGGTCGTGCCGACCGTGTAGGCGACCCATTTCCCGTCGGGCGACCGCTGCGGCGAGCCCACGCTCTTGATCTTGAACAGGTCGTCGAGCACGATGGGCCGCTTGGCCGCTTGGCCGGAGGCGAGCGGCGCGAGCGCCGCGATAAAGAACGCGGCAAAAGCGAGGACGACAAGGGAACGGGACCGGGGCTTGAGGTTGAGGGATGACATGAGATGACTTATATCGCCCGCCCGGCGGGCTGTCAAGACGGCGGGGATTGGGACAGGGCCAAAGATGGGTTACAATGCACCCATGAAGTACGAACACAAGTCGGAGCCGCTCCTCCCTGCCCGCCGGTTCGCGGCGCGGATGCTCGGTCACGTCGGGATCGGCCTGGGAGTCATCGCCGGTTCGCTCGGGCTGGGCGTCCTCGGCTACCACCACTTCGAGCACCTGCCGTGGCTCGACGCCCTGCTCAACGCGTCCATGATCCTGGGCGGGATGGGGCCGGTCGATCCGGTCCGGACGGCCGGAGGAAAGGCCTTCGCGTCATTCTACGCCCTCTTTTCGGGCGTTGTCTTCCTCGTGGTCGTCGGGATCATGATAGCCCCTGCGGCTCATCGCCTGCTCCACCGTCTTCATCTCGAAGGCCGGCGGACGGGCTGAGGGACCCCGTCAGAAGCTCAACGTCGTGAACGAGAGGTCCGCGTGCCGGGGCACGGGCTCGTCGTCTCCGAGCCCGTCCTCGACGTAGATCCGGATGAGGTCCCGCAGGTTGGCCAGGGCCTGTTCGTACGTCGCGCCGAGGGCCCGGCAATCCGGGAACTCGGGGCAAACGGCCATCCACCCTTCGATGTCGCGGATCACATAGGCTGAGAATCGGTAGCCGCTCATGTCGACCTCCGTATCATTGTCAACTGCGAAAAGCATGCCAATCGCGCTCAAAGAGGGACAGTCCCCTCCGGGGACAGTCCCCGCAGAACAACCACGCATCAGAACGACCTCAGGAAGGCGCACTTGGTGATCTTGGGGACGCCTTCCCCGTCTTTCCGGACCTCGCCGCGAAGGAAACAGACGGGCGGCGTCCCGTTGGTGACGCAGCGCGTCTCGCCGACGCCCTCGAGGAGGCCGGTCTCGTCCTCGAACATGTAAAAATACTTTGCACCGTTCGTCCCGACCCCGTAGCCGCCGCGCTCCCCCTCCGCCATCTCCGGGCTCTCCTCTTCGCGCCCTCCGACGACCCCCCCGCCATGCCCACCGTAGCCACCATACCCGCCGGTGCCCCCATGGCCGTTGCCGCCGGGCAGGGCACCGTAGGTCACCCGCTGGCGGGCGTCGACGACCCGGACGACGAGCTCGACCAGGGTCCCGGCGCAGTCCTTGAGGTCCTTGACCCGCAGCTCCGGCCGCTGGCCCTGGTAGAGGTCGAGGTCGTCCCCCTCCGGCAGGAAGCCGAGGGCCTCGAAGAGCATGCGCCGCTTCTCGTCCGAGGCGATGTCGGCCACCTCATCCATATTCTCGAGCCCCTGGAAGTAGCGCAGGACCTGGCGCGTCCGGCGCGGCTCGAGGACGTCGAAGACGCCGGCCTTGATGAGTGTCAGCAGCTCGGCCTTGCCGGGTTTCGTCCGGGCCAGGAAGTCCTCGACCGACAGGTACTCGCCGCCGGCCACCCGCTCGTCGAGAAGGCGCTCGATCGTCTTGAGGCCCAGCCCCTTGATCGAGGTCAGGCCGACGCGGATGGCCCCTCCCTCGACCGCGAAGCCGGCGCCGCTCCGGTTGGCGTCCGGCCCGAGGATGCGGAGCCCGTTCCGCTTCGCCTCGGCGACGTACTCGGGGAGATCGTAGTAGCCGCCGCCGGCGTTGAGCACGGCCGCGAAATACGTCACCGGCTGGTGGACCTTGAGGTAGACGGCCTGGTAGGCCATGTGGGCGTAGGAGGCGCTATGGGCCTTGTTGAAGGAGTAGGAGGAGAATTTCTCCATGGTCTTCCACAGCCGCTCGATCTCGGGCGCCGCGTAGCCGCGCTCGCCGGCCTCGCGGACGAACTTCGTCCGGAGGGCCGGATCGCCGCCCCGCCCCTTCCGGAGGCTCCGCCGCAGGAGATCGCCCTCCTCCGGGGGGAGGCCGGCCACCCGCTCGGCGATCTGCATGACCTGCTCTTCGTAGAGGAGGATGCCGCCGGTCTCGGGCAGGATGCGGGCCAGGAAGGCGTCCTCGCCGGGGGACATGTCCCTTGGGTACGAGTCCCCGGGTTTCGCCGGCCCTCGCCGGCCGCGGCGCCGCAGCAGCGCCTCCTTCATGCCGCTCTCGGTCGGCCCCGGCCGGACCAGGGCCAAGGCCTGGGTGATCTCGTGGATGTCCGTGGGCTTCATCCGCCGCAGGAGGTTCATCATGGCCGGGCTCTCGACCTGGAAACAGCCGACCGTCCGGGCCGCCCGCAGGGCCGCGTACGTTGGCGCGTCCCCCGGCGGCAGGGCCCGTAGCTTGAGCTTCTCCTTGGTCTCCGAGATGGCCGCCAGGCCGCGCACCGAGAGGAGGTCGAGCTTGATCAGCCGGAGGTCCTCGACCGCGTCCTTGTCGAAGTGGGTCATGCGCAGGCCCTTGGCCGAGGTCTCGAGGGGCAGATAGCGCTCGACCGG
>JAPKZE010000211.1 GCA_026393955.1 Candidatus Aminicenantota bacterium | reverse complement strand
CGTCGGGAAATATTACGTCGACGAGGCCTATGACGCCGCGGTCGTCCGGCCCCTGGTCCGGGGCTCCGATTGGGTCTACAGGCATTTCGACCTCAGGGTCATCGACGACGCCCTCAACAACACCGCCGCCGCGGCGCGTTCGGCCGGCCGGGGTCTGAACCTCCTCCAAAGCGGGCTTGTCCGCGATTACGCCCTGGCCTTCCTTCTCGGGGCCATCCTCTTCCTGGGGTTCCTGTTGATATGAACGTCCTCGCCGCCCACGCCCCCGTCCTGACAATCGTCACGTTCCTGCCCCTGGCCGGAGCCGTACTGCTCCTGTTCGTCAGGGGCGGATCGGTCAAGACCGTCAGGCGCTTGGCCCTGGCCGTATCGCTGCTGACATTCCTGGCCGCCCTGGTGCTCCTGGCCGGTTTCAGCGGGGCCTCGGGATGGCCCGAATTCGTCGAACGGGCTTTCTGGCTGGGTCGCGGCCTCGATTATCACGTCGGCGTCGACGGCATCAGCCTGTTCCTCGTCCTCCTGGCCGCGTTCCTGACGCCCCTGGCCCTCCTCTCCTCCTGGCGCGCGATCGACGACCGGGTCAAGGAATTCTCGGTCTTTATGCTCCTGCTCGAGACCGGCATGATCGGCGTCTTCGTTTCCCTGAACCTCTTCCTGTTCTATGTCTTTTGGGAGGCCATGCTCGTCCCGATGTATTTCCTCATCGGCATCTGGGGCGGGCGCCGGCGCGTCTACGCGACGATGAAGTTCGTCCTGTTCACCATGTTCGGCAGCCTGCTCATGCTGGTCGCGATCTTCGTCCTCCAGGCCGCTTATCATCGGGCTACGGGAACCTTCTCGCTGACCATCGCGGACCTGGCCGCGATGCCTTTCGCTCCGGCCCTGCAAACCTGGCTTTTCCTGGCCTTCGGACTGGCCTTCGCGATCAAGATCCCCCTGTTCCCTCTTCACACCTGGCTTCCGGACGCCCACGTCGAGGCGCCTACGGCCGGTTCGGTGCTGCTGGCCGCCGTGCTGCTCAAGATGGGCGCTTACGGCTTCCTGAGACTGGGGATCCCGCTCTTCCCGCAGGCCGCGGCCTCGTTCGCCCCGGGCCTGTCGGTCCTGGCCGTCATCGGCATCATCTACGGCGGCCTGATGGCCCTCGTCCAGAAGGACATGAAATCCCTCGTGGCCTACTCCAGCGTCAGCCACATGGGCCTGATCATGCTGGCCGTCTTCTCGCTCAATTTCGAGGCCACGGAAGGGGCCCTCTACCAGATGCTCAACCACGGCCTGAGCACGGGCGCCCTGTTCCTCTGCGTCGGCGTCCTCTACGAGCGGACGCACACCAGGCTCATCGGCGACTACGGCGGCGCCGCGGCCCGCATGCCGGTCTTCGCCGGCCTGTTCCTGGTGACCATGCTCTCGTCGGCCGGACTGCCGGGCCTCAACGGCTTCGTCGGGGAGATCCTCTGCTTCTTCGGCATCTTCACGGCCGACAAGGTCCTGGCCGCGCTGGCCGTTTCAACGGTCATCCTCGCGGCGGCCTATCTCCTCTGGCTCTATCGCCGCGTCATGCACGGCCCGCTCAAGGACCCGCAGGACGAGCGGCTCCGCGACCTCGACGGGCGCGAGCTGGCCGTCCTCATCCCCATTCTCGTTCTGATCGTCTTTATGGGCCTTTTCCCGGGGCCCGTCCTGAGGAAGATGGACGCGTCCGTGGCCCGCTACATCGAGGGTCTGAAGACCAAGCCTGGCGCGGCCCTGACCCTGAACCTGCCGGCACGGCCGTCGCCGCAGGGGATCACGGTCGCGGAGTCGGAGCGCTAGGATGAACGCTATGGCCCTGGCCCCTCTGTCCGCGGTCGTCGCCGGCGCGC
>JAPKZE010000297.1 GCA_026393955.1 Candidatus Aminicenantota bacterium | reverse complement strand
GGATCGTCTGTTCCGAAATGGGAACGGACTCCTGGGGTGTCGAGACCGCGTACAGCGCCGGCAAGGACACGCGATATCACGAAACCCCGGTCCATCCGAACATCGCCATCCGCGGGCATGACATCCAGAAATTCGTCCTGAAGATCATCCCCGAGCTGATCACGAGGACGATCGACAAGGCCAACCGGATCCCGGGCAAAACCCGGGACGTCGCGCTGAGCGACGTGGACCTCTTCGTCTGCCATCAGGCCAACGCCCGGATCTTCGAGTTCCCTTCCAAGAAGCTGGGCCTCCCGATCGAGAAGTTCTACGTCAACGTCGACCGCCGCGGCAACTGCTCGTCGGCCTCGGTCCTGCTGGCCCTGCGCGAAGCCGTCGAGGAGGGCCGTCTCAAGAAGGGCGACCTGGCCCTGCTCCTGAGCTTCGGCGGCGGGCTGACCTGGGCGTCCATGCTCGTCGAATGGTAGCGGCGCGCCGCGGATCGCCGCCGGACGTCCGGATCGGACTAATCGGATGAGAAAGCGATCCGGAAGTCCGCAAACTCCCCCGTCGACGGTTCGCGGCGGACGTCGAAGCTGTCGATGCGGGCCAGGCTCGGTCCCTCCTGCAGCCGTTCGAGGAAGCTCTCGATCGGCCCGGCCGAGCCCTCGGCCAGGACCTCCACCCGGCCGTCATCGAGGTTCCTGACCCAGCCGGTGACGCCGAGGCGGGCGGCGTACTTTTCGGCGAAGAAGCGGTAGGCCACACCCTGGACCCGGCCGCCGGCCAAGACACGAACCCTGACGAGGTCCTTGCCCATATCCCGCCCGTCGCGCCGGCCGGATCTCAGAACGTATAGCCGACGGAGATCTTCGGCACCCAGATCGACATCTCGTAGAGTCCCGGCATGACGCCTTCGGAGACGGTCCGGTCCTTGCCGATCAGGTATTCCAGGCCGAAGTCGATCTTCCAGCGGTCCTTGGCATAGCCGAATCCGGCGGTGAAGCTGTTGTAGGTGAAGCTGGGGATGAGCACGTTCATCGTTTCATCCGGGGCCGGAGCGGGGTCGTAATAATAGCCGGCCCTGATCGCGAATTTCCCCAGATCATATTCGACGCCGCCGCGGACCTGAAGGCTGTCCTTCCAGTTGAGGACCAGCGCGGCCTCGTCGGTCAGGGCCTCGGCCCATTCCGGGTCGGCGAAAACGAGATCGATCGTCCCGAGCTTGGCCCAGTTCGTCCACTGCAGGTCGAAGGTCACCGTCAGACGGTCGAGCGGCTTGACCGCGATCCCCCCGGCCAGCCAGGTCGGATTGGGCACGTCGAGGCTCGTGTCGCTCGAAACCGGCAGCCCGAGCCGGTCGATGTTCTCGATCCCGCTCGTCCCGCTCAGGCTCATGTTCGTCTGGGTCCGCCAGGTCAGGCCGACGCTCAGCCAGTCGCTCGGCTTGATCAAAAGGCCGAACGTGGCGCCGAAACCCCAGCCGTTGACGTCGAGGTCCTGCTGCCCCAGATTGACCAGGGTCGGCGGTTTGGTCGGAAGCACGGCGGTCTCGGCCCACTGGCTCGTCTGAAAGAACCCGTAGCTCAAATTGAAGGTGGCGCCGAGGAGCATCCAGTCGTTGACCCTGACGGCGATCGAGGGGGCCAGGGTGATCGAACCGATGAAGCTCCGCCAGCGATAGCTTTCGAGGGACGGGGTGAAGTAGGCGGGCGGCAGCGGATAGACCAGCGCTTCCTCGAAGCCCTGGCTCGCCCAATCGGCGCCGAGACCGGACAGGGTGTAGGCTCCCAGGCCGACAACGATCCGGTCGCCGATGGGCTGGAAGTAGCCGACCAGGCCGGCCCCGTAGCCCTTGGCCTTCGTCTCCATGGAGAACGTCGGATCCAGGGTGAACCGGGCCGACGGAAGAAGAAAGTCGCCGGCGAGCCCGAAGGTGCGGCTCTTCAGCAGGGCCAGGCCGGCGGGATTCCAGAAGACCGCGGTGAAATCGTCGGCCAGCCCGACGAAGGCACCGCCCATGGAAGCCGGCCGGGCTCCGAGCCCGTTCAGGTTGAGGCCGTTGGCGAAAAGGCCGCAGGCCAGAAAGAGAACAGCCAAGGACATGACCAGCGTTTTCTTCATGGTTCTATCTCCTCTGAGAGGACCTGTTACCTCTCCTAATACTCCAGGGCCCGGACGAAAGTCAACTGCCGGCCGCGGCCGATCCGTGATAGAATCCGGTCCGTGAACCTGATCTCCATCGCCGGCTGGGACCCCTCGGGCGGGGCCGGCGTGCGGCTGGATCTTCGCGTCTTCGAGCGACTGGGCCACCGCGGCTACGGCGTCCTGACGGCCGTGACCGCCCAGGATCCCGGCCGGGTGGCCGGAGTCTTCCCCGTGACCGCCCGGGCCGTGGCCGGCCAATTCGGACGGCTGGCCGAGGGCCTCGAAGTCGACGGCCTCAAAGTCGGCATGCTGGGCACGTCGGCGAACCTGCGAGCCGCGGCCCGGATCCTCGAGCGGCACCAAGGGCGGCCGCGGGTCGTCGACCCGGTCCTGCGCTCGAGCTCCGGCGCCATGCTTCTCGAAAAAAAGGCCTGGCCGCGCTTCCTCGAAGCGTTCGAGGGCCGGGCGGAGCTCATCACCCCGAACCTGGACGAGGCCGCGGTCCTCGCGGGACGACCCGTCCGGAACGTCGCCGAAATGAAGCTGGCGGCCGAAAAGATCCACTTGCGGAGCGGCCTCCCCTGCCTCCTCAAGGGCGGCCATCTCGAAGTCCAGGCCGTGGACATCCTCTTCGACGGCCGGGAGTTCACGGCCTTCGCCCACCCGCGCGTGGCCCGCAGCGTTCACGGGACGGGCTGCTTCCTGGCTTCCGCCATCCTGTGCTACCTGGCCGAAGGCCGGCCTCTCAAGGAAGCCTGCGGACTGGGCATCTTCCGCACGGGCCAGGCCATCCGCGCGGCCGTGCCGTCCGCGACAACCGGGTTGGCCGGAACCGGGATTTGGGTGTTCGATCTCAGTCGAGGACGGGGCCGGGTGCCCCTGCCGTCCCGCGGGTCGGACTGACGGACCGGGTCGACCGGTCGAGGACGGTCTTCGGGAAGACGACGCCCTGTTTGGCCGCGGCCTCGGGATTGAGGTAGAGCTTGATCTCGTCCATGGACTGGATGGGGATCGCGCCCGGGCTCTCGCCGGCCTTGATCCGGACGGCCAGCCGGCCGGCCTTGACGCCCATGTCGTAGAAATCAAGCCCCAGCGCCGCGCAGGCCCCGAATTCCACCGACCGGAGGAAGCTCGCGAAAAGGGGCGTGGCGTTCTCCTCGGCGGCCCGGCCGATGACATCGAAGGCGCTGTTGAGGGTGTTATCCGACATCGGGAACAGCACGTCGATCTTTTCGTTGAGGAGGCGCTGGATGGAGCCGGGGATCTCGGGCGGGGCGGTCACGGGGACGGCGACCAGCTCGAAGCCGAGCTCCGAAGCCGCGACCCTGGCCAGGTCCAGGTAATACTCCGAGTTGACCTCCGAGGAGGTCCAGAGCGAGCCGAGGCGTCGGGCCTTCGGGAGGACCTCCCGGATGAGGGCCATGGTCTGGCGGATGGGGCCCGTGGAGACCACGCCGGTGACGTTGGCAAGATGGTTCCCGGCCGACCGGCCCGCGCCGACGAGATAGGGAACCGCCACGGCGCAGAAGACGATGGGCCCTTTGCGCGAGGTCAGGACGGCCGCCTGGAGGGCCTGGGTCGACAGGGGCATGACCAGGTCGACCCGGCCGTCGGCGAGCTCGCGGGCGATCCTCTGGACCTCGGCGATATCGTTGTTGGCGATGCGGGTGGTGACGACGATGTCGCGGCCGTCGCGGAGGCCGGCGTCGGCGAAGGCCTGGAGGATGCCGCGCCGGGCCTCGTTGGCCGTCGGCGAATCGACCGATTGGAAGATGCCGATGACATAGGGCCGGCCGGATCCGTCCTCGGGCGGGGGTGTCTCCTGCCTGCGGCAGGCGGGAACCGCGAGGCCGAACGCCAGCAGACCGATGACGAGCGTCTTGTTGTTCATGGCCGGCCGCCCTCATCTTAGATCAAGTCCCGGCGGCTGGCAAGACGGGGAGCGCCGCGGCTCAGGGCTCGAGACCGGTGACGGCGCGGAAGCGCCCGGCCCCGATATTGCCCCCGCTCGCGACCGCCACGGCGACCCGGCCGGGCCTGCGGCCGGCGGAGAGGAGAAGGGCCGCGAAGGGCAGGGCAGCGGCGCCCTCGATCACGCGGCCGTGGCGCTCGCGGACGAAGGCCATGGCCCGGGCGATCGCGGCTTCGGGCACGATCTCGATGCCGTCGACGTAGTCGCGGCAGAGCGGAAAGGTGATGGCGCCGGGCTCGATCGCGCCGGCGACGGCGTCGGCGATGGACTCCCGCTCGTCGATCTCGACGAGCCGCCCGGCGGCGAGCGAGGCGGCCAAGAAGGCCGAGGACTCCGGTTCGACCCCGAGGACGCGGACGCCCGGGCGGACCACTTTGAGATAGGCGGCGATCCCGGCGATCAGCCCGCCGCCCCCGACCGGCACGAAGACGTCGTCGAACCGGGGCAGGTCTTCGTCGAGCTCGAGCCCGACCGTGCCGGCCCCGAAGACGATGTCCCAATCGTTGTACGGCGAAACGAACACCCGCCCCGTCCGGCCGGCGAAATCGCGGGCGATGGCCTCGGCCCTGTCGCAGCTCGCCCCGCGGACCTCGACGTCGACGCCCAGGGCCTCGATCCTCTTCTTCTTGACCTCGGCCACGGTCTCGGGAAGGAAGAGCTTGAGCCCGATCCCCTCGAGCCGCGAAGCATGGCTGATGGCCAGACCGTGGTTCCCCGTCGAGGCCGACACGACCCCTTTGGCCCGGTCCCCGGGCGACAGCGACCGCAGCTTGTTGAGGGCGCCCCTCAGCTTGAACGACCCGGTCGTCTGGTCGCATTCCCACTTGACGTGGACCTCTCCCCCGATCTCACGGCTCAGCGCCTCGGAGCGCTCGACCGGCGTCCGCCGGATGTCGCCTTTGATCCGCTCGTAGGCTTCCCGGATCCTGGCCACGAAATCGACGGGGGGTTCGGGCATCTTCTTGCTCCGATTGACAGATTATCATGCCCGCAACAAGAGGGCCAGCCCCCGGTGCACGAAAACGGGGACATGTTCCCATTCGGGGACAGTCCCTGGATGAATTGTGAATTGTCCGGGCGACGGGTACAATAGGGCGCGCATGGCCAAGTACTGCGTCGGCACCGCCGGCTGGAGCTACGAGGATTGGGACGGCATCGTCTACCCGGTCCGCAAGGGCCGCGGCTTCCACGCCCTGAGCTACCTGGCCGGCTTCATCGACATCGTCGAGGTCAACAGCACCTTCTACCGGCCGGCCCCTCCGGCCATGGTCCGGTCCTGGCTGAAAAAGATCGAGGACCGGCCCGATTTCCTGCTCTCGCTGAAGCTCTACCAGGCCTTCACTCACGCGCGGGAAGGTTTCTCCGGGAAGGACGTCGACGACGTCAGGCAGGCGGCCGACCTCGTCCGTCTCCAGGGCCGGCTGGCAGCGCTTCTCGTCCAGTTCCCCTGGTCCTTCCGGAATTCCCCCGAAAATACAGAGTATCTCCGGCGGCTGCTCGCCCTCTTCGACGGCTACCCCCTGGCCGTCGAGGTCCGTCACGCGAGTTGGGACACGCCCGCCTTCTACGACCTCCTGTGCGCCCACCGCGCCGCTTTCTGCAACATCGACCAGCCTCTCTTCGACGCTTCGATCAAGCCTTCGGCCGTCAGCACCACGGCCGACTTCGCCTATGTCCGCCTGCACGGCCGCAACTACGGGAACTGGTTCCGGGAAGGGGCCGGCCGCGATGACCGATACGACTATCTCTATGCGGCCAACGAGCTCGAGGAGTGGGTCGCCCGCATCAAGAGCCTGGGCTCGAAAACGGGCCAGGTCTACGTCATCACCAACAACCACTACCGGGGCCAGGCCCTGGCCAATGCCCTCCAGATCCGGAACATGATCTCCGGCGAAAAAGTGGACATCCCCGACCTCCTCCTCGAAAAATACCCGGTCCTGCGGGACATCGTGCGGGCCATCCGGGCCGGTCAAATGGACCTCTTCGACAAGGCCGTCGGGACCGGGACCAAAGACAAGGGAGACCCGAAATGAACTGGTGGGAAACGGACTTCGTCACCGTCCGCGGCAACCGGCTCCAGGTGGCCGGCCAGGACGCGGCCGCCCTGGCCGAGCGCTACGGGACGCCGCTCTACGTCTACGGCAAGGACCGCATCCTCGAGCTCTACGCCCGTCTCGACGATGCCTTCTCCCGTCACTCGACCCTGCCGGCCAGGATCTGCTACGCCATGAAGGCCAATCCGCACCGGGGCATCCTGCGCCTGCTCCGGAGGCGGGGCGCCTGGATCGACGCCGTTTCCCCCAACGAGGTCGCGACCGCCCTCAAGGCCGGCTTCCCGCCGGAACGGATCCTGTTCACCGGGACGAGCGTCAGCCGGGCCGACTTGCGCGCGGTCTTCGCCGTCGACGGACTGACCGTCAACATCGACGCCGCCGAGCAGCTCGACCTCATGAACGAGGTCAAGCGCGAGTTCCCCTCCAAGTCCATCCGGGTCTCGGTCCGCTGGAACCCGGGCATCGGCCGGGGCTTCAATGCCCGCGTCATCACGGCGGGACGGCGGTCCTCCGACGGGACGCCGATCAAGTTCGGGGTGGAGGCGAAGAAGGTCATCAGCGTCTTCACCCGGGCCCGGAAACTGGGCTTCCATCCGGTCGGCCTTCACCAGCATCTCGGCTCGGGCTGGGTCCGCGAGGACTTCGGCATGGTCCAGGCCGCTGTCGACCGCATGGTCCGCAAAGCCCGTGAGATCGAAAAGGCCGGATTCCGGCTCGAATTCCTGGATTTCGGCGGCGGCTTCGGACCCCGCTACCTCAGAAGCCGGGGCGTCTTCCCGGTCGAGGACTACATCGCTTACATTTCAGGAGCCGTCGCGAAGGCCGGCCTCTCCGTGGAGGCCCTGGCCCTCGAGCCGGGCAAGTACCTGGTCGGCGACGCGGGGGTCCTTCTCCTCGGCGTCGAGTACGTCAAGGAGAGCTACGGCAATATCTTCGCCTGCGTCGACGGCGGGACGTTCAACACCGTGCCCCGCCCGGCGATCTATCTCTCGGCCCACCACGAGATCATCAACGCCGGCCGCGTGGAGGGGCAGAGCCGGGCCCGGATCACGGTGGCCGGGAACCTCTGCGAAACGGGCGACGTGTTCGGCCGGGAACGGTCGATGCCCCTGCCCGAGAGCGGCAGCATCCTGGCCGTCCTCTGCGCCGGAGCCTACTGCCGGAGCATGGCCTCGAATTTCAACCTGCGGGACATCCCGCGGGAAGTCCTCATCTGAGGGGCGCTCCGGTCAGCCTCCATAGCGGTCCCTGAAAGCGAACTGCTCGAGCGGCAGGCGCTCCGGTCTCCGGGTCTCGGCCTCGAGCTTCTCGGGAGATAGGGTCGGATCCGGCTCCGCGGCCTGCCGGCCGACGAGGATGACGGTGATGACGTCGCAGTCATCGGGGATGCCCAGGACCTCCCGCGTCTTCGCCGGACTGTAGCCGGCGATCGGATGGGCGACGAGTCCCATCTCCGTCGCCCGCAGGATGAGAAAGGCGACGGCCATCCCGGTGTCGAACCGGTGATACGCCCGCTCCTTGATGACGCAATCGTCCTCCTTGCGGCTGAAGACGGCGATCATGAGGGAGGCCGCATGGCACCATTGGTTGCCGGAGTTGAACACGGGCTTCATGGCCTCGAGCCGGGCCGGGTCGGAGACGAAGACGAACCGCCAGGGCTGGTTGTTAAAGCAGGACGGCGCGAGCCGGGCATGGGAGGCCAGGTCGCGGACGAGATCTCCGTCGATCTCCGCCGGGGCGAGTGACCGGAGGGCGCGCCGGGTCTCGATAGCCTTGTGGACATCCATGGAGAACCTCCGGCCCGCGCCCGCCGGGGCGCGGTCTCATTTCTTCAGGAAGGCGATGATCTCGTCGAAGTCCGGCATCTGCGGGATCTCGTACTCGCGGATGAGGGCCAGTCGGCCCGTCTCGTCGACGATGAGGTTGGCCCGGTTGGAGAAGCCGTCCTCCTCGCGGAACAGGCCCAGGACGTGGGCCACCGCGCCGTGGGGCCAAAAATCGCAGAGCAGCCGCGTCTCCTTGATCCCCAGCTCCTTGGCCCAGGCGTGCTTGGTCGGGAACGAATCGACGCTGACCCCGACGGCGACCGTCTTCAGGGCGTCGAAGGCGGCCTTGCGGCTCTCGAGCGCTTTCATCTGCTCGGAACAGACCGGCGTCCAGGCCAGCGGATGGAACGACAGGAGGACGCGCCGCCCGGCGAATTCGGACAGCTTGAAATCCCGGTTGTGATGGTCCTTGAGAGTGAAGTCGGGCGCGATGTCCCCTTCCCAGATCGTCCGCGTGTTACCCATTTTGAATCCCTCCCCTAAAAAAACGACGGGTCGGCCCGTTCATG
Source organism: Candidatus Aminicenantota bacterium (assembly GCA_026393955.1). Classification (GTDB taxonomy): domain Bacteria; phylum Acidobacteriota; class Aminicenantia; order Aminicenantales; family Saccharicenantaceae; genus RBG-16-66-30. Next base: position 4,361 of record JAPKZE010000297.1, on the reverse strand, counting down.
CGGCCCATTATGGCACAAGCCGGATTTCGTGACAAGACGGCGGAGGCCGGGGCCGCGCCCCTCGCGGCCCGGACGGGTCTCCTGTATAATGCCGGGGACAAGGAGACGAACATGCGCGCCCGTAATCCGTTCCCGGCGATGCTCGTTCTGTTCGCCGCCGGCGTCCTCTGCGCCGCGCAGGACCTGCCGGCTCCGTCCTCAACGACCGGATCGCAGGCCCCCCCGCCGCCCGAGCCCCTTTTCGTCCGTCTCTCCGTCTATCCGACGGCGAGCCTGTCGCGGTACGATTTCAACAACGACCTCGACCTCTACGAGCTCCGGGTCTACGTCGAGCTCCGCCGCGGCTCTCAGGAAGGCCCCCCCATCGCCGACGCCCTCGTCAGCGCGTCCGGCGAGCGGGTGGATTACGTGACGGACCACTACGAGAAGAAGATCTCTCTCGACAAGGGCCGGCTGCCCGCCGAATTCAACGTCGAGATCGGGGTCAAGGGCCGCGCCCCCCTCAGGGAATCGTTCCCGCTGCCGGACTGGCTCGTCCTGACGGAGCCGAAGCCGGCGGTCATCGACCCCGGGAACGACCTGGAGGTCCGCTGGAAGTACGGACGCTTTCTGGCCCCCGTCGACGTCCGGGCCTACGATTTCCGGACCGGCAAGGAATTCTTCGCCGAGAATCATCTGGCCGGGCCGGCGGCCCTCATCCCGGCCTCCCGGCTGCCCGCCTCGACCATCATCCGCGTCTACATCATCCAATCCTGGCTCTACAAGCGCTTCCTCGGCGGCCCGGACTACGCCCGCGGCTCCGAGGTCAACGTGATCCCGTGGTCCCAGGTCTTCGTGAGGACGAAATGAGAACGTTCCCGGCCACGCTCCTCTTCGCCGGCTTCGCACTCTTCGCGGCCGGACTCGCCACCGGCGCGCCCCAAGCCATCCCGCAGGACGAGCTCCGGAGCGTCGCCCCGAACGTCTACCTCGACTGCGACCGCCGCACCTGCGACTTCGACTACATCAAGACCGAGATCACCTTCGTCAACTACGTCCTCGACCGCCAGAGCGCCGACGTCCAGATCATCGTCACCCGCCAGCAGACGGGCAGCGGCGGCAACGAATACACGCTCGCCTTCATGGGCCTGCGGCGCCACAAGGGCAAGGACGCGACGCTGCGATTTTACTCGAAGCCGACCGACACCGAGGACCAGGTCCGCCGAGGCTTCGTCAACGTCCTCAAGCAGGGGCTCATCCCATACGTCTCCGACACGCCCCTGGCCGAATTCATCTCCATCAGCTACGCCCAGAAAAAAAACTTCCGGCCGACCCCGGCCTCCGATCCCTGGCACTACTGGGTCTTCGGCTTCGGGGTGAAGGGGAACGGCGAATTCGAGAGCCAGTCGGACAAGTACAGCTACCAGTTCAACGCCTGGGCCAACCGGACGACGGAGGCGATGAAGTTCCGGCTCTACGGCAACCTCTATATGAACCACCGCAGCTACGAGATCCCCGACGAGGAGCCCATCGTCAGCGACACCAACCGGAAGAGCCTGTCGACGGCGCTCTACAAGAGCATCGACGGCCACTGGTCCTGGGGCGGCGGCGTCAGTCTCTATTCCTCGACCTTCGACAACGCCCAGCTCTACGCGTCGGTCGGGCCGAGCGTCGAGTACGATATCTTCCCCTACGCCGAGGCGACCCGTCGGGAGCTCCGGCTCCAGTACCGGCTGACCTACACGTGGCGGGATTACTACGAGCTGACGATCTACGGCAAGGAGAAGGAGAACCTGCTCAGCCAGGCCCTCCAGGTCGTCCTCGAGATCAAGGAGCCGTGGGGGTCGGTCGGCGGCTCCCTGACGGGTTCGACCTTCATCCCCGACTTCAAGTACAACAATCTCCGGGCCGATTTCGGCGCCTACATCAACCTGTTCAAAGGCTTCTCGTTCAATGTCGGCGGCCAGTTCAGCCGGATCCGCGACCAGCTCTCGCTCCCGGGCCGCGAATACACCCAGGAGGAGATCCTCCTCGAGCTCAAGCGGCTGGCCACGGACTATTACCTGCGCTTCGAGATCGGGCTCAATTACCGCTTCGGCTCGATCTACAGCAACGTTGTCAACCCCCGCTTCGGGAACGTCTAGGTCAGCCGAAGACGGCGTACAGGCCGGCCATCAGCAGGAACAGGGCCAGGGCCACGAGCCGGTAGTCGAACAGGCCCGGCCCCCACGGTCCCCTCAGGGCGTCGGCAGGACGCTTCCAGACGAGCCGGGCGCTCTCCTCGGTGTGGACGTGGGGACGGAGGAGCGAGACGACGATCAGGATCCCCGAGCAGACGACGAAGAGATAGAACGTCGCCATCATGGACGGGACGTTCCAGCCCGTCCGGTCCTTGAACCAATCGAGCAGGAAGACGGCGAAGCCAAGGGCCGAGCCGGCCATGAGCGTGATCCGGGCGGCCACCGCTGAGGCCTTCGGCCACAGGACGCCCCACAAAAAGACCGCCGTGATGGGCGGCGCGATGTAGCAGATGACCGCGGTGATGCCCTGGAACAGGCTCTGGAAGTGGCTGATGAGGGGGGACCAGAGAATGGCCACGGCCATGGCGACCACGGTCGCCGCCCGGCCGACGAAGGTCAGCCGCTTCTCCGAAGCTTGGGGCCGCCAGCGCTTGTAGATGTCCAGGGTGAAGAGCGTGGCGATGGAATTCAGCGCCCCCGACACGGTGCTCATCAGGGCGGCCAGGAGGGCGGCGGCCACAACGCCTTTGAGCCCGGCCGGAAGGACCCGGTTGACGAGGAGCGAATAGACGTCGGCCGAGTTCTCGGGCGCCGGCAGCGCGCCCTGCCGGACGAGGCCGTAGGCAACGAGCCCGGGCAGGACGAACAGGAAGACCGGCAGGACCTTGAGGAAGCCGGTGAACAGCGGGCCGAGCCGGGCGTTCCGCTCGTCCTTGGCCCCGAGGACGCGCTGGACGATGGTCTGGTCGGCGCACCAGTACCACAGGCCGATGACCGGGTAGCCGAGGAAGACGGCGTACCACGGGAGCGTCGGCGTCTCCGCCGCGGTCCGCAGGACCGTCAGCTTGACCGGCTCCACCGCGGCGACGAGGGCGCCCCAGCCCCCGATCCGGGCCAGGCCGAAGCCGAGGACGCAGGCCGACCCGAGGATGAGGACGACGGTCTGGACGGATTCCGTGACCACGACGGCGAGGAGGCCGCCGACGACGGTGTAGAGACCGGTCAGGAGCGCCGTGACGATGATGCTGGTATTGATGTCGATCCCGAACAGCCCGCGCAGGACGACAGCCCCTGTGTAAAGCGAGAAGCCGATGTGGATGAAGACGGCCGAGACGATCGACAGGCCGGCCAGCCAGTCGCGCGAGGCCCGGGAGTAGCGCTTCTCCAGGAAGTCCGGCAGGGTCGCCACCCGCGACCGGATGTAGAAGGGGGCGAAGAAGAGGGCCAGGACGATGAGCAGGAAGGCCGCCATCCATTCAAAATTGCCGTAGGCCAGGCCGTTGACGTAGCCCTCTTGGGCCAGGCTGACGAGGTGGATGGTCGAGATGTTGGTCGAGAACAGGGCCAGGCCGATGACCGGCCAGCGGAGCGAGCTGCCGGCCAGGAAGTACTGGGCCGACGAGGCTTGGTGCGTCCGCCGCCGCTTCCAGGCCCACAGGCCGAGGCCGACGATGCCGAAGAGGTAGAGGGCGACAAGCGTAATGTCGAGCCCGGACATGGACAGGCGCGCGGCGCTGTTCATCCGGGATCCTCAATCCGCGTGGAAGACTTCTTCCATGCGGCTCCAGAATTCCTTGTCGAGGCGGGTCGGGATGGGCGACTGACAGGGATCGGTCTCCTTCCACCAGCGCCGGGTCTCGGGGTCGGCGGCCATCTTGGCCATGTCGGCCTCGAGATCGTTCCCCGTGTATTCGAAGTAGGAGAAGAGGAGGAACTGGCCCTCAGCGACCTCCCTCAGGTAGATCGAGTAGTTCCGGATGTGACACTCCTTGATCTTGGCCAGGACGCCGGGCCAGGCCGCGGCGTGAAGCTTCTTGTAGTATTCGATCTTGTCCGGCTTGACGCCGATGACCATGCCGTAGCGCTCGACGCGGTCCGGGGCGGTCAGCGGCGCCTTGCGGATGAGGAAGAACGCGAGAACGGCCGCCAGGACCATGGCGGCGACGAGGAAGACCGTCCGCGGTCTCATGGCCCCGTCACTTCGCCGGCGCGGCCGGAGCTTGGACGTTGGTGATCTTGACGGCCACGGGCGCTTCGAGTCCCCAGGTCAGCCGCTGGATGTCGCTCGTTTCGGCCTTGCCGTCCGGGGCCGGTTTGGCCTTGACCAGGCGGATGGTCTGCTTCCGGGTCACGGTGATCTTC
>JAPKZE010000192.1 GCA_026393955.1 Candidatus Aminicenantota bacterium | reverse complement strand
CGGCCAGAAGGTCGAGAAGGCCGCGATCGAGCGGGGCCTCTCCCCCAAGGAACACGTCGACCGGATCGTCGGCCGCTTCGCGGACCTCTGGAAGGCCCTCGATATCTCGAACGACGCCTTTATCCGGACGACCGACCCCGGCCACGAGCGCGGCGTCCAGAAGGTCTTCCAGCTCCTCCGGGAAAAAGGCGACATCTATAAGGGCACGTATCAGGGCTGGTACTGCGTCTCCGACGAGAACTTCATCGCCGACGACGTGGCGATGGGGCCCGAAGGGCACAAGACGTGCCCGGATTGCGGGAAGCCTTGCACCCTCGTCTCGGAAGAGTGCTACTTTTTCCGGCTTTCGGCCTATCAGGACCGATTGCTCGAATTCTATGGGGCTAACCCGGAGTTCGTCCGGCCCCAGAGCCGGATGAACGAGGTCGTGAGCTTCGTCCGGGGCGGTCTCAGGGACCTGAGCATCACCCGGACAACGGTCAAGTGGGGCATCCCCGTTCCGGGCGATCCGAAGCATACGATCTACGTCTGGTTCGACGCCCTCTTCAACTACGTCACGGCCATCGGCTACGACTGGAACACGGCCCGCTACGAGAAGTTCTGGCCGGCCGACGTCCAACTCGTCGGCAAGGACATCCTGCGGTTCCACGCGGTCTACTGGCCGGCCTTCCTCATGGCCTCAGGGCTGCCCCTGCCCCGGACAGTCTACGGGCACGGCTGGTGGCTCAAGGACGACACCAAGATGTCCAAGTCGAAGGGCAACGTCCTCGACCCGCACGTTCTCCTGAAGGTCTTCGGCCCCGATCCGCTGCGCTATTTCCTGCTCCGCGAGATCCCCCTCGGCCAGGACGGCAATTTCTCGCACGAGGCCTTCCTCCATCGGGTCAACTCCGACCTGGCCAACGACTTCGGCAACCTGGTCCAGCGGACGCTGACGATGATCGGCAATTATTTCGGCGGCGAGATCACGGAGCCGGACGCGGAGACGGCCGAGGACGCCCGGGTCCGGACGGACTTCGACGAGCTCAAGGGCCGCGTCTTCGACCTCTACGGCGCCTGCGCCCTCAATCGGGCCCTCGAGGAGATCTGGACCTACATCGGCCGGGTCAACAAGTACCTGGCCGAGAACGAGCCCTGGATCATGGCCAAGGACGCGAGCCGGCGGCCGCGGCTGGCCCGCATCCTCCTCCAGGCCGCCGCGGCCATCAGGGGCGCGAGCTACCTGGCCTTTCCCGTCATGCCCCGGTCGGTCGAGAAAGTCTGGACCTTCCTGAACGAACCGAAGATGCCCGCGGAGGTCCCCTGGGCCGAGCTCGATTTCGACGGCTTCGGCCCCGGCCGAAAGGTCGGCACGCCGCAGGCGCTCTTCCCGCGGGTAGCGCTGAAGGATTTCCTCGAGGATGCCCGGAACGGGGAACAGGACAAACCCGCCGTCAAGCAGGCCCCCGGGGCCGAAAAGGCAGAGGCCGCCTCCGCCCCCGAAAAGGCAGAGGCCGCCTCTGCCCCGGCCAGAGACAATAAAGAGGGAGTGATAGCGATGGACCAGATCAGCTACGAGGAATTCCGGAAAATGGACCTGAGGGTGGCCCAGATCACCGAGGCGGAACGCGTCCCCGGAGCGACCAAGATCCTTAAGCTCAAGATCGACATCGGCACGGAACAGCGCCAGCTGGTCGCCGGGATCGCCGAGACCTACGCCCCCGAGGACCTGGTCGGCAAGAAGCTCATCGTCATCGTCAACCTCAAGCCGGCCGTCATCCGCGGCATCGAGTCGCAGGCCATGCTGCTCGCGGCCATCACCGGCGACAACAAGGCCGTCGTCCCCTTCTTCGACCGCGAGATCCCGCCCGGCGCCGTCGTCAAGTAGAGCGGCGGCCCACGCGGACACGGGACGGGGACATGTCCCTTGGGTACGTGTCGCCGGCACAGCCCCCGTCAGCCGCGAAGGAACGCTTCGATCCGGGCGGCCGGGATCCGGCCTTGGCGCAGGATCCGCGGCGACGGCGCGGTGAGATCGACGATCGTCGAGGGCAGGCCTCCGGGAGCGGGGCCGCCGTCCACGATGAGATCGACCTTCCCGTCGAACAGGGCGATCACGCCCGCGGGTTCGGCCAGCTCCTTCTCCCCGGCCAGGTTGGCGCTGGTGGCCGTCAGCGGCTCGCAGAGCTCACGGACGACGGCCCGCAGCCACGCGAGGGGCGGGATGCGCACGGCGATGGTACGGCCGGGGCCGAGCAGGCGCTCCGGCAGGCCGGCCGCCGCCGGCAGGACCAGGGTCAGCGGACCCGGCCAGAACTCCGCGGCCAGGGCTTTAAAAGCGGGGGGGAGTGAAGACGAGATCTCTCCGATCATGTCCATATCGGAAACAATGAACGACAGGGGCTTCGAGGCGTCCCGCCCCTTCATCCGGAAGACCCTGTCCACCGCCTTCCCGGAAAAGGCGGCCGCCCCCAGGGCGTAAAAGGTCTCCGTCGGGTAGGCCGCCACGGCCCCGCCCAGGAGAGCCGCCGCGACATCCCGGACCTGAGGGCCGTTCCCCAGGCTCTGGTCCAGGCGCATCACGCGCGTTGCGGTCATATCCGGCCTCCCCGCCGGGGATGGTAGCGGCCCCGTGTCCAAAAGTCAAACAGTCCCGTCCAAGGTCCGGGAGGACAATTGACCTGTTTTGGGCACAATCCCGCCCCGCCTATCCCCTTTGGATCCGGGGGAACCCGGCTGGCATATTTTTTGCTATAATCAAGGTTGAACAGGTTGAACAGGAGGAATGACATGAAAAAGCTGACCGTTCTCGCCGCGGGACTTCTCCTTCTCGTCCCGGCCCTGGCCTTCTCGGACTCGTTCTCGTTCCGGGGCGGCTACTTCTGGCCGGGCGCCTCGTCCAACGTCCTCAGCAACCCCAACAGCCTCTGGGCCATCGAGTTCAGCCAGATGAGCTTCAAAATGAACGACTACGACAACTTCACGTGGGGTGGCGGCTACGAGCACTTCCTGACCCCGAACGTGAGTCTCTGCTTCGCTGTGGACTATTACCATGGGCATGAAGCGGGCTTCTACCTGGACTGGGTCGGCAACAGCCTCGACGAAGGCGAGTTCGCCTTCCCCTACGATCTCTACGAAGGCTACGACGTGATCCATTCCTTCAGCGTCTCCAACACGCCCCTCCAATTCTCCCTGAAGCTCCTCCCGCTCGGCCGGAGGGCCAAGATCGCCCCCTTCATCGGCGGCGGCGGCACCTGGTCGTTCTGGAACGTCCATATGTACGGCGAGATGGTCAACTTCTCCGATCCCTGGGTCTACACCGATCCCGTCCTGGGCGACATCGACATCTACCCGGTGGAGATCGTGGACGGCTACGAGAGCGGCATGTCCTGGGGCTGGCACGCCTTCGCCGGGTTCCAGATCCCCATCGGCTTCCGGACCACCATCGAGGTCGAAGGCCGATAACATTGGCTCAAAGCCCGGTTCAACGACTGGTTCCTGGGCTTCGACGACTTCGACCTGAGCGGAATGCAGGTGACGGTCGGGCTGAGCTACTGGTTCTGATCTCCCCCAGAAAAAGACAGTTGACCGAGGGCCGGCGCTCCGCCGGCCCTTTTTTTTAGCGGACGGCCTTCTTTTCGAGACGGAGCGGCTGGGTCCTGTCGAAGCCGATGACGAGCCGACCCCAGACCGAGGCGATCTCGATCCGGCCGGTGAACCGGCACGGGAACTCGTCCTTGGCGAAGCCGCCGCGGACTTCATCGCCGGCCTCGAAGAAATCGACCAGGAACGGAAGGGCGAACGTCTTGTCCCCGGTCCGCGGCAGGCTCTTGTCCCCGGGGATGGACCCTTCGAGGATCCGGAGACCGCTGAAAGAGAGCTCGTAGTCGATCGTGTCGACGATGAGGTCGTAGCCGTTGAAGTTCTTGAACCGGGGATGGAAAACGACATCCGCCCCGCCGACCGTCAGGTCGACCACTTCGAGCGGGAGCCAATCGACCTCGGGGTCCTGGAAGATGGGGAATTCCCCGCTGTAGGCGAACGGCGCCCGTTGCTCCTTGTTCCGCTCGTTGAGGAAATACATATCGCCGACGATGTCGCAGAGGGCCTGGCCTTCGATCGGCCCGAGGGCCTGGCGGAGGAGCTCGTAGGTGATCTTGACCGGCAGGGCGATGAGGGTCTCTCCGCCCGGCGGCACCGTCAGGGGCTCGTCCAGCGCGACCGCTGTGTTGATGTATTCCTGCTGGTCGATCCTGACCCGGTACCGGTAGCGGACGAGCCGCCGGGGCCCGGACGAGGGGTTGGCGACAGCGACGTGGAAGGCCAGGACGAGGCCCGAGGAGCTGAGGTTCTTGATGACCTTCTCCTTGAGGGTCAGGGTAACGTCGTCCTTGGCCGCGGCGGCCGTGGCCGGGAATGTCCCGGCCATCAGGACGGCCAAGCAGGCCGCTCCGACCGTTCGTTGCCTGGAGCCGCGACTTCCGTTCATGTCTTTCCCTCCAGAATACCTAAAACGGCGGCGGCTGACAAGTTGCAGTTCGGGGCCGCGAATTCTATAATGGGGAGCCATGACCGGGCCTTGTTTCCCGGGAGGAGGGACGAACATGGACAGACGCTTCACGGCCGGACTCGGCCTTATCCTGGCGGTTCTCGTCGGGGGTTACACCCTGTCGTGCGGCCGGAATGGAGCCGCCCCCGGGGGGACGGCCCCCGGACAGCCCAAGCACGATCAGGCCGTCTACGCGAAGGAGACGCCCGCGAGCGGGGACTCGACGTTCCTCGCGGCCGACCTCTCCGGTTTCCCCCATCCCACCGACCCGGTCGAGTTCACCAAGCTCTTCCATCTGCCGCCGGTCATGCAGGGCAAGACCGGGACCTGCTGGTCTTTCTCGGCCACCTCGCTGCTCGAATCCGAGCTCCGGCGGCTGGGCCGGGCCGAGGTCAAGCTCTCCGAGATGCACACGGTCTATTGGGAATACGTCGAGAAGGCCCGCCGCTTCGTCCGCGAGAAGGGGGCCTCGTTCCTCGGTCAGGGCTCCGAGCCGAACTCGGCCCTGGCCCGGATCAAGCAATACGGACTCGTCCGCGAGACCGATTATCCGGGCCTCCTCGACGGCCGGACGGCCCACGATCACGGACCGCTCTTCCGCGAGTTCCGGGACTACCTCAACGGCCTGGCCGCCAAGAACTCCTGGGACGAGGCGGCCGCCGTCGCCGGCGTCCGGGCCATCCTGGACCTGCACCTGGGGCGCCCTCCCGACAGGATCCAGGTCGACGGCCGGTCCCTCACGCCGCTCGAGTATCTCGCTTCGCTCGGCCTCCGGCCCGACGACTACGTGTCCTTCATCAGCTTCATGTCCCTTCCCTTCTACACGAAGGGCGAATACCGGGTCCCCGATAACTGGTGGCACTCCCGCGACTACCACAACCTGCCCCTTTACGAATTCTCCCTGGCCCTGCTCCGGACCCTGCGCAAGGGCTACAGCGCGACCCTGGCCGTCGATTTCTCCGAGCCCGGCTACCTCGGCGAGAGCGACGTGGCCATGGTCCCGACCTTCGACATCCCCTCGGCCTACATCGACCAATCCAGCCGCGAGTATCGCTTCACGAACGGATCGTCGACCGACGACCATGCCGTCCACTGCGTCGGATACCTGGAGTCCGGCCAGGGCAGCTGGTATCTCATCAAGGACTCCTGGGAGAACGCCTGGTGGGGCCGGGCCAAGGGCTACTTCTTCTACCAGGACGACTTCGTCCGGCTGAAATGCCTGATGTTCATGGCCCACAAGGACGCCGTCAAGGAGGTCCTGGCCAAGTTCACGGCCGCCGAATGACCAAGCTTCGCTTCGACTTCCCCGGCCGGGCGCTCTTCGTCCGGCTTTTCGGGGGCGACGTCTACGCCGTCGGCGGCTTCGTCCGCGACCTCATCCTCGGCCGGCCCTCCGCCGAGGTCGACCTGCTGGTCGCCCGCCGCCCGCTCGAGAAGATCGTGGGCCAGCTCGAAAAGCACGGCCGGGTCGACCTCGTCGGCAAGAGCTTCGGCATCATCAAGTTCACGGTCCGCGGCACGACCTACGATATCGCCCTGCCTCGGACCGACCGGGCCGGCGCCCGGGGGGCGCGCCGCCACAAGGACATCCTGGTCGCGGCCGATCCCGGCCTTCCGGTCGAGAAGGATCTGGAGCGCCGCGATTTCCGGGCCAACAGCATGGCCCTCCGCCTCGTGGACGGGACTCTGATCGACCCGTTCGAGGGCCGCAAGGACGCGCTGGCCAGGCGCATCCGGCTGACCAACCCCGCGGCCTTCCCCGACGATCCCCTGCGGGTCGTCCGGGTGGCCCGCTTCGCCTCGGTCCTGGGCTTCAAGGTGGACCCGTCCATCTACCCGGCCGCCCGGGTCGTCGACCTTTGCGGCCTCAGCGTCGAGCGGGTCAACGACGAGATGTTCAAGCTGCTCCTCGACTCGCCCCGGCCCTCGGTCGGCCTCGAGGAGATGTTCCGCCTCGGCGTCCTCGACCAGTGGTTCCCCGAGCTCCAGGCCCTGGCCTTGGTCATCCAGGACTCCGTCTTCCATCCCGAAACGGACGCCTTCGGCCATCACACGGTCTGGGCCCACACCAAGCTCAGCGCCGACCAGGCGGCCGCCCTGGGCCGGACGGCCGGATTGCCCGCCCCCAAGCGGCTGGCCCTGCTCCTGGCCGCGCTCTATCACGATCTGGGCAAGACAACGACCACCCGCTGGGAGTTCAAGCGGGGGCGGATGGCCGTGACCTCCTGCGGCCACGACATCCAGAGCGAGCGGGCGGCCCGCCGCGTCCTGGCCCGGTTCAAGGTCCAGACCTGGGGGGGCGTCAATATCGGCCGCCTCGTGCCCCTGCTCATCCGGACCCACCACCGGGCCGGCGAGCTCTGGACGAACCGCGCCGAGGTCACCAAAAAGGCCTTCAACCGGCTGGCCGCGGACGTTCAGGGCGAGATCGAGCTCGCGGTCCTCCTCGACGCGGCCGACCGGGCCGGCCGGGGCACCCGGCTCGTCCGCGGCCTCGACCGCCAGGCCCGCTGGCTCGTCCGGAAATTCGACGAGCTCCGGGTCAACCGGGAGACCATCAAGCCCTTGGTCATGGGCCGGGACCTCATCGGCCTGGGCGTGCCGCCCGGACCGGAGATGGGCCGCCTGCTCAAGAAGCTCTACAAGGCCCAGCTCGACAACGGCTTCGAGACCAAGGCCGGCGGCCTCGAAAAGGCCCGCCGCCTCATCGAAAGGACGAGTCCATGACCATTCTCGTCGCCGGCGGCGCCGGCTACATCGGGTCCCATACGGTCAAGGAGCTCGTCCGGGAGGGTTTCGACGTCCTGGTCCTCGACAATTTCTCGAGCGGCCGGCCGGAGCTCATCGGCGCCGTGCCGTTCGTCCAAGCCGACCTCCTCGACCGGGACGCCTTGCGCCGGGTCTTCCGCGAGCACGGGATCGGGGCCGTCCTCCACTTTGCCTCCCTCATCCAGGTCGGCGAGTCCTACGCCGATCCGCGCAAATACTACACCCACAATCTCACCACCAGCCTCAACCTCTTCGACGCCATGCTTCAGGCCGGGACGAAGGCCCTGATCTTCTCCTCGACGGCGGCGGTCTACGGCGAGCCCGTGGAAACGCCCATTCCCGAGGACCACCCGACCCGGCCGGCCAATCCCTACGGCCGGGCCAAGCTCATGGTCGAGGACATCCTGCGCGATTACGAACGGGCCCATGGCCTGCGGTCGATCTCGCTCCGCTACTTCAACGCGGCCGGAGCGGCGCTCGACGGCACCACGGGCGAATGCCACGAACCAGAGACGCACCTCGTCCCCAACATCCTCCTCAGCATCCTCGGGAAACGGCCGCGCCTGAAGGTCTTCGGAGGGGATTTCCCGACCCCGGACGGCACGGCGCTCCGGGACTACATCCATGTCACAGACCTGGCCGCCGCCCACGTCCTGGCCCTCAAGTCGCTCCTCGCCGGCGGCCCCGGCGACGTCATCAACCTCGGCACCGAGACGGGCCATTCCGTCCTGGAGGTCATCCGGACGGCCGAGACGGTGACGGGGCGCGCCGTCCCCTACGACCTCGCGCCGCGGCGGCAGGGCGACGTGGCCGTGCTCCTGGCCTCCAAAACCAAGGCGGAGAAGGCCCTCGGCTGGAAGACGGACCTGTCCACGCTCGAGACGATCGTCGGCTCGGCCTGGGCCTGGCACCGGAAGACGGCCTGAGACCGCTCCTCCCCTCCTCCCGCGTTGACGGTTCCGGGTCCATATGGTATAAAGGATTTTCGATATGAAGTCAGAGCGACGACCCTTCCCCGCCTGCGCCGTTCTTTCGCTGATCTTCCTCCTGCTGGCCGGCTGCTCCTCGACGCCCAAACCGGCCAAGACGGCCCCCAAGCCGGTCCCCTCACCTCCCCCCGCTGTCGAAGCCGCCAAGCCGCCGGCCGAAAAGCCGTCCGCGGCGGTCGAAGAGCCCCCCATAACGGCGGCCGAGTCCGTCCAGGCCGCACCGGCCAAGGGGGACGCGGTCGAAAAGGACGCCGCGGTCCTCCTCGAGGACGCCTTCGCCGCCTATGAAGAGGCCCTGGCGGCCCTGGACAGGGAGGATATGGAAGCGGCCCAGGCCAAGCTCGACGAGGCCTTTGGTTTCCTGCTGAGGATGTCGGTCCCGGCCGATTCGCCGCTTCTCCAGGAAAAGCACGACCTTCGCCTGCTCATCGCCCAGCGCATCCAAAAGATCTCCGTTACGCGCACGACGCTGGCCTCCTCGGTCAACGGCTCCATCCCTCTCGTCGAGAACCAGTGGGTCCAGAGGGAGATCAAGTCGTTCCAGACCGTCGAACGGAAGGCCTTCGAGGATTCCTACAGGCGCTCCGGGCTCTACCGGGACATGATCCTCGAGGAGCTGCGCCAGGAGCGCCTGCCCGAACAGCTGTCCTGGATCCCCCTCATCGAGAGCGCCTTCCGGCCGCGGGCCCTGTCCCGGGCCCGGGCGCTCGGCATGTGGCAGTTCATCCGCTCGACCGGATACCGCTACGGGCTCAAGCAGGACAAGTACGTTGACGAGCGCATGGATCCGGTCAAGGCCACGCGGGCGGCCATCCATTACATGATCGAGCTCCACGACATGTTCGGCGATTGGACGACGGCCATCGCCGCCTACAACTGCGGCGAAGCCCAGGTCCAGCGGGTCATGCGGGCCCAGAAGGTCGAGTACTTCGACAGCTTCTGGGACATCTTCGCCAACCTGCCGTTCGAGACGGCCCGGCACGTGCCGCGGTTCATCGCGACGCTCCTCATCGTCGGCGATCCCGCCAAGTACGGCTTCGAGCTCCCCCCGCCCGACCCGCCGCTCCAGACCGAGACCATCCGGGTCGACGCCGCCGTCAAGCTGGCCACCCTGTCCCAGAACCTCGGGCTCGATCCGGCCGCGCTCGTCGGCCTCAACTCCGAGCTGCGCCACGACTCGACCCCGAATTACCCCTACGACCTCCGCGTCCCGGCCGGGTACGGCGAGAAGTGCCTGGCCTGCATCGCCTCGCTGCCCCAGTACATCCCCCCCGACGTGGTCACCGACCGCTACACCGTCCGCTCGGGCGATACCCTCGGGGCCATCGCCCGGCGCTACCGGACCTCGGTCGACGCCCTCGTCCGCCTCAACGGGCTGAAGAGCCGGACCCTGATCCGCCCCGGCCAGGTGCTCCGCGTCCCCTCGCGCGGCGGCGTCGAGACGGCCGCCCCGGCCCCGGCCGCCACGGCCGGAGAACAGGTCACGTACGTCGTCCGCGGCGGCGACACGCTCTTCCAGATCGCCCAGACCTACAAGACGACCGTGGAGAAGATCAAGGCCGAGAACGGCCTCGCGTCCGACATCCTGTTCGTCGGCCAGAAGCTCGTCATCACGACCGGCAAAGCCCAGTAAGCCCCCTGCCCTCTCTTTATTTTTATCTTCCAGCCCGGAGCCGGGGTGTCTACCCCGGGTTTGACGGGAAGCCAGGGTCAGGTTAAAATAACGCGGACAACACCGGCGTGGGCCGGCCCGGCCGAGCCGATGGAAATTCCGGAGGGTTATCAAGAATGAATCAGCCAACCACATCTGGCCGGGCCGACCTTTCGGGCTTGAGGATCGAGGAGCGCGTCCGCCCTGCCGGGACCGGTCGGAAGACCCGGCGGCTCATCGTCGGCTCGACGGTGATCGTCATCGCGATCGCGGGGGCCTTCCTGGCTTTTCGCAGCCGGGCCGCCGTCGTCACCGTCGCCGAGGCGCGCCCGGCGGGAGATCCTGCGGCCACGGCGCTCCTGAACGCCAGCGGCTATATCACCCCCCGCCGCCGGGCCACGGTCGCGGCCAAGATCACCGCCAGGGTCGTGGATGTCTATGTCGACGAGGGCATGGCCGTCACCGAGGGCCAGCTCCTGGCCCGGCTCGACGACTCGGACGCTCAGCGGAGGCTGCAAGCGGCCCGGGCCCAGCGGGACGCGACCGCCGCCCTGATCGCCAGCC
>JAPKZE010000013.1 GCA_026393955.1 Candidatus Aminicenantota bacterium | reverse complement strand
CTTCTATTATAGCCGAATCCGGACGGCCCGGCTATTTCAGCTTCATCTTCCGCAGAAGGTCCTGATACCGCGGGTCGTCGTGCAGGGTATCGAAGATCGGGTCAACGCCGAGATAAGGCATATTCTGGTCACGCCCCAGGTAAGCCTTCTCCAGCCAGTCGATGGCTTCGTCTTTCATCCCGGCCCGGGTATAGAGGGTCCCGATCTGATAGGGCGAAACATAGGTCGTCTTCGAGCGCGCGGCCAGCGTCTCCGCCACCCGCCGAAGCGCGCCGCTGTAGCCACCCTCCTCGAATCCGCGCGCCAGGGCCTCCACGGCTTCCCGGTCGTCCCTCGCGGCATAAGACCGCTTCCACACCTCCAGCGCCTCCGTGTCCAGGTGCTTCATGTGCAGGGCCGAGCGGAGGGTGGAGAGAGCCACCAGGTCATCGGGGTTGGTCTTGAGCGTTTCACGAAGCAGCCCGATCGCGTCGTCATACCGGCGCGCGTACATCAAGTCCATCCCATAGAGAGCCTGAAAGAGGGAATTGAACGGGTCCACGTCCAGCGCCCACTCGATCTGCGGCATGGCCTCCTTCGGGCGTCCGAGGATGTTCAATAGATGCGAATAGTAGGCCCGTGCTTCCGGATAGTTGGGATTGAGGTCGATCGCCGTGCGGAACTCCGTCTCCGCGCCGTCCCAGTCCCAATACACCCATGTTCTGATGACGGCCAACGTGTAATGGACTTCCGCGAGCGTGCTGTCCAACTCCAGGGCTTTCGCCGCCGCCTCCGCGACTCTCGGCGTCGTCTCGCTCGCCGAAGCCAATCCCTGTTGCTGGCGTGCGCTCCAGACAGTGGCGATCCCCGCGTAGGCCAAGGCATAGTTGGGATCCGTCTTCAGGGCCGACTCGAAATACTGGAGCGCGCTGTCGAGGTCCTGCCGAGTTATTTTAAGGAGGTGAAACCGGCCCTTGAGGTAGGCCTCGTAGGCCTGGGGATCGATCTTGCCGGCGCTGGCCAAGCGCGTCTCTTCCTGAGGCGTGAGCTTCACGCGGACTTCTCGGGTGACCTCCGATACGATCTCGTTTTGCAGGGACAGGATATCGCTCAGGTCGCGCTCGAAGCTGCGGGCCCATATCTGGGCATCGTTCGCGGGATCGATCAGCTGGGCGGTGACGCGCACGCGGTTTCCAGACCTCAGGACCGCGCCGGTGATCAGCGCGTCGACTTTCAACTCCTGCGCGATCTCGAGCAGGGGCTTTTTCGTTCCCTTGAAACGCATCACCGAGGGCCTGGCGATCACGCGCTTCAGGCCGGCAAGCCGCATGAGGTCCGTGATCAGCGCCTCGTGCATCCCGTCGGAGAAATACTCTTGCTCGGGATCCCCGGTGAGGTTCTCGAGGGGCAGGACGGCGATGGAGTCGAAGGCCGGGCCGCGTTTGGGAAAGATCATCAGCGACGCCACGATGGCCAGGATCAAAATTCCCGCCATCGCCGGATAGGCCTGGACCTTCTTGAGCCCCAGGAACCGGCCGCGGAAGATCATCGAGGCGGCCCTGACCGGCTGCAAGCCCGCGGCGACCGCTCGGAGGTCTTCCAGCAGCTCGTCCATGCTCTGGTACCGGTCGGCGGGCTTTTTTGCCACGGCTTTGAAGCCGATATTCTCGAGGCCCGCCAGAAGGTCTTTCCGGAGCCT
>JAPKZE010000033.1 GCA_026393955.1 Candidatus Aminicenantota bacterium | reverse complement strand
AAATAGTATTCGACGGCCTTGAACAGGAACCACTTCTCGCCGTAGTCGAGCGAGCCGGAGCCGGAGTTGTCGCCGTCGACGAAGCCCCGCTCCATCCACGGCTCGGCCTTGTATTTCCGGAGATCGAGCCCGAGGGCCCGGGCGTTCTTCTCGATCTCCCAGGGTTCGTAGACCTTGCGGAAGTCCATGAACAGCGTCGGGCGGCCGCCGGAGAGATAGCAGTAGGCGATCATCGTCAGGAGCGCCTGGATGTCGTTCTCCGTGGCGAAGGGCACGACGGTCTTGCGGCCGGTGTGGTCCTCGGTCGAGTTGAACAGGGACTCGGCGATGTCGGCCGTCGAGAGCG
The DNA here is from genome assembly GCA_026393955.1 of Candidatus Aminicenantota bacterium. Taxonomy (GTDB): domain Bacteria; phylum Acidobacteriota; class Aminicenantia; order Aminicenantales; family Saccharicenantaceae; genus RBG-16-66-30. Next base: position 2,316 of record JAPKZE010000033.1, on the reverse strand, counting down.
GCAGGCCCCGCCGGTCCGAGCCCCAGCCGAGCTGGTTCGTCCAGCCGCCGCCGATGGCGTTGACGTCGCGCATGTAATTGCGGAGGACGAGGTAGAGGGCCAGGCCTTCGTCGAGCTTGGCCTTGTCGCCGGCGGTCAGGGCCGGCGGCTTGACGGCCTGGCCGGTCAGCACGGCCCGGCCGTACTTCTTGATGTCCTCGGAATTCGTGAAGATGCGGCCCTTGAACTTGACGTTGACGATCCAGTCGCGCAGCGCCTTGAGCTCCTCCGGATCGTAGCCGCCCTTCTTGCGGATCATGTCGGCGAAGAGCTTCATCGACTCGCGCGTGCTCTCCAGGCCGAAGAAGCGGCGGGCGGCGTGGACGTGGTTGAGCGCGGTCTCCATCTGCATGGAGTCCGTGTCGATGGCGACGAAGCGCCGGCCCTGGAGGGCGGCGCGGGCGAGCATGGCGTAGGCCAGGTCGACGATCTCCTCCTGGGTCTTGGCGTCGAACTCCGGACGCAGGCCGGTCTCGGGCATCGAGCCGATGACCATCGGGCAGAGCCGGCCGGTCTGGGCGTAGGCGCCGACGAGGGCGTCGATGCCGACGACGCCCGGCTTGGGGGCGTTGTTCCCGCCGACGCAGGCCAAGGGGACGGTCGGCGCGAAGTGCGCGGTCAGGGCCATCGCCGTCTTGCCCGGGAAGAACCAGGTGTCGGGGACGATGAGGAGGCCGTCGACGCCGGCCTCCTTCATCTCCCGGGCCCCCAGGTCGGCCGTGCTCTCGCTGTCGACCAGGCGCGAACAGGCGAAGATGTTGGGCGCGGTGCCGTCGGGCAGGCGCAGGCGCCGGGCCAGCAGGGCGGCCGTCATCTGGCCGATGTTGAACGCCCGGGTCCGCGACTCCTCGTCAATGCGGGGATCGCAGGGGACGAAGACGCCCAGGGTGGGCGCGCCGGTCCTTTTCTTTCCTGTATAGGGCATGACTCCCTCCGACGGACGGAATTTCAGATGTATTCGATAGTGGCCGGGGGCTTGGAGGTCAGCTCGTAGGCGACGCGGGTGACCCCGGGCAGCTCGGCCGTGATCCTCTTGGAGATCTTCATCAGGGTCGCCCAGGGCAGGGGCGACGGCTCGGCGGTCATGGCGTCCTGGCTCTCGACCGAGCGGACGATGACGATATTGCCGAAATGGCGCTTGCCGTCGACGATCCCGGTGCCCTTGTCCTCGAGCAGGACGGCGAAAGCCTGGAAGGGCTTGTGGGCGGCGACCTCCTCCTCGACGATGGACGTGGCGGCGCGAACGAGATCGACCCGCTCGGGCGTCACCTCGCCGATGATGCGCGTGGCCAGGGCCGGGCCGGGGAAGGGCATGCGGTTCCAGATCGATTCCGGCAGGCCGAGCTCCTTGGCGACGAGCCGGACCTCCTGCTTGAACAGCTCCTTGAGCGGCTCGATGACCTTGAAGCCGAAGCCCTTCTCGGGGTCGATGCCGATCTGCTCGAGGATGTTGTGCTGGGTCTTGACGCCCTTCTGGGTCTCGATGATGTCGGCGGCGATGGTCCCCTGGATGAGGAAGCGGGCTTTGCTCTTGAGGACCTCCTGGCCGAACGAGCTGTAGAAGGCGTAGCGGAAGGCTTTGCGCTTCTCCTCGGGATCGGCCTTGCCCTGGAGCGCGGCGAAGTACTCCTTTTTCTTGTCGGCGACGTCGACGGCGATGCCCAGGCCGGCGAAGACCTGGACGATCTCCTGCGCCTCGCCGGCGCGCATCAGGCCATGGTCGATGAAAACCGACTTGAGCTGGGACCCGAGGGCCCGGTGGGCCAGGACCGTGCAGGCCGAGCTGTCGACGCCTCCCGACAGGGCCGAGATGGCATTGCCCGGACCGACCGTCCTCTTGATCTCTTCGAGCTGGGTTTCGATGAATTCCTTGACGTTCATGGGGCCTCCCTCTATCGTTTTGCCTCATGATACTTTTTTCAAAAGAGGGGGTCAAACCTTAATTCTTATAATTTCCATCGACCTGACCCCTTGCCGCGAAACGGAAGCTGCCTCTTAATTATTGGAAATTATAAGAATTAAGGTTTGACCCCTTCCGAGGGCTTTCCTCACCCCTGCGGCGGGGTCTTTTCACCCGGCCAACCCCCGCTCGCGGCGATTGACCGGCCTGGCGGGGCCTGTGAGAATGGGCTCAACGCAAGGAGGGCCCCATCCAAGGCTATTGCGAAAAGTATGGGGCAGGACACGGGGATTCCTCTCCAGGCCCTCCTTGCACCCTTTCCTCCTCGATGTCACCCCTTTCCCATGAGGGATAGGGGCCTACCCCCTTTGCAGAGC
>JAPKZE010000236.1 GCA_026393955.1 Candidatus Aminicenantota bacterium | reverse complement strand
CCCCGTTGAGGAATGTCTGGACGAGGCTCATGGTATCCCCCTAGTTCCCTTCGACGACTTCGATGGCGTCGGCGATGAACATGCCGACGCCTTTGGGCCCCGAGTACTCCGTCGAGCGGATGCTGTAGAGGCCGGGCTTGTTGAATTCCCAGATGACGTCGTTCCTGTGCCCCGGCACGACCTGCATCTGGAAGACCATGGAGTTGTCCGGGCGGAAAACGCCGAAGCCGTAGGTCAGATCGCCCGACGTGACGTCGAAGCGGACCTTCTCGCCGGCCTTGATGACCAGGCGGGCCTGGGGCAGGATGAACTCGTGATTGGCCACCTTGATCTCAATGACCCTGTCGACCTGAGCGGTGGCCCGGTGCAGGTCGGGCTCGACCCAGGGGATGGTCTTCAGCGTGATGAGGTGCAGGGATACGCCGAGGACCGTCAGGAGTCCGACGAAGGTGAAGAACAGGGCCGGCTTGACCCCGCCTCCCTTGCCCGGTTTCGTCAGCTTCCAGGCCACCCAGCCGACGACCAGGATCATGGCGATGCAGTAGAGGGTGTAGGCCAGGGTCTGGCCCCAGAGGACAACGGTAGAATCGACCTTCATGTCCGATCTCCTTCCCGCGGGCATGATAGCCGCGGCCCGCGGCCCGGTCAAGGCTTTACGTAAATCGATTTATTTCAGTGGTTTGCGCGCCGGCCTCAGATCGAGGTCCTGGAAATCGTAGCTGAAATCGGTCTCCGGCGAGACGGCCTCCATCTTGACCCGTTCGATCGAACCGTCCGGTTTGAGGGCGAAGGTGACGTAGGCGTCGGCCCGGAGCTCCCGGTCGCGCCAGCGGACGATGAACGTGTCGTACTGCCAGTGCTCCAGGTCGCCGGTCAGGGCCGGGGTCTTGGAGAAGCGCAGGCCCAGCTTGCCGCCGGCCTCCTCGACGGCCACGTCGCCGTACCAGGCGTCCGTGTAGACGCCGGCATACTTTGCGGGCGGGAGCGACGGCTTGGACGAGGCGTCGCGGGCCGCGGCAGACTGGCCCTGCGCCTGGGCGGTCCCGGCGTCGATCCGGGCATCGCGCTTGAGATAAGCGTCCGCCCAATCCATGGGCGGGGCGCCGAGGTCGTAGTCCACGATCTGCTGGGTCAGGGCGTAAAAGGCCGACGTCGATTCCGCGTTCGTCAGGATGGCGACGCCCAGGTTCCGCTCCGGGAGGAGCGTCACGATCGAGACGTAGCCGGGCAGGCCCCCGGTGTGATCGATGACCAGCTGGCCGCGGTAATCGCGGATATCGAGGCCCAGGGCGTAGGCCCGGAAATGGGCCTTCAGCGGCGCCAGCTCGGGGGACGGTCCGGGGTTGGGCAGGATGGTCACGGGTTTCTCGAGCTCGCGGGCCGTCCGCTCCGAGTAGAGCGCCGTTCCGTCGGCGAGCTTGCCGCGGGCGAGGCGGACGAGCATCCACCTGGCCATGTCCTCGGCCCCGGAATTGATGCCGCCGGCCGGGTTGGTGTTGTCGCTCGTGAAGGGCGCGATGGGCCGGACGGCGCCCTCGACCCGGGCGTGGGGCGTCGCGACGTTGCCGCCCTCACCCGCCGCCGAATGGCGCACGTTGCTGCCGGTCATGCCGACCTTATTAAGGATGCGCCCGAGGACGAAGTCCTCCCACGTCCGGCCGGTCACGGCCTGGATGACCTCGCCGGCGACGAGGTAGAGGACGTTGTCGTAGGCGTAGGCGCTGCGGAAGGACGTCGCGGGCTTGATGAAGCGCAGCCGCTCGGCCACCTGCCGGCGGTTGTACGTCGATTCGGGCCACCAGAGCAGGTCGCCCGCGCCGAGGCCCAGCCCGCTGCGGTGGACGAGGAGGTCACGGACCGTAAGCTCGCGGGTGACGAAGGGGTCGTACATCATGAACCAGGGCAGGTAGTCGACGACGGGCGCGTCCCAGGCGAGCTTGCCCTCCTCGACGAGGAGGCCGAGGGCGGTCGCCGTGAAGACCTTGCTATTCGAGGCGATGCCGAAGAGGGTCTTGGCGTCGACCGGGGCCGCCTCGCCGAGCTTCCGGACACCGTAGCCCTTGGCCAGGACCACCTTCCCGTCCTTGACGATGGCCAGGGCGAGGCCGGGCACCTCGAAGGCCTTCATGACCCGGGCGACCGTGGCGTCGATGTCGGGCGGGACGCCGGGGACGGTCCGCCGGGGAGCGGCGGCGAAGGCCGGGGACGCGGCTTGACAGAGGAATAGAGCGAGGACCGCGGCCGTGACGGCGGCACGGGAAAGACGAAGGGACGGGGACATGCGGGACCTCCTTCGGATCGGGGTGCGGACATCATAGCGCCGGCCCCGAAGCGAGGTCAAGGCTGTCGCGACGGGCAGGCTCGCGCCCGCGGGCTCACTTCTTCGCAAACTCCATCAGCTCGACGGGCGCCCCGCCGTCTTCGATCATGGCCACCCGGACCCCGGGGGACGGCGAGCTCGTCGGGCTGATGACGCGCCGGCCGGCCAGCGCGGCCTCCAGGTCGTCCACCTCGAAGGCGAGGTGGGGCACCGTCCGGACGAGCTCGTGGATCCGGCAGTCCGGATCGAAACGCATCCATTCGATGCCGAAGGGGCTCGTCTCGAAGCCCGCGACGTGGATCTTGAGATGCGGCAGGTGGACCTCGTCCGGCCGGGGGACGGTGGTCGGGATGCCCAGGTGGTGATAGCGCCAGCCCAGCTCGCCGACGGCGAAGGGCTGTTCATGAGCCTGACGGTCCTGTCGCATGGAAGTCCCTCCTATCGCGCCTAAACGCCTTCGCTTTTCTCGAAGAAATACGTCCCGAGGAA
>JAPKZE010000232.1 GCA_026393955.1 Candidatus Aminicenantota bacterium | reverse complement strand
CCAGCTCGACGTAGCACGTCGCCAGCAGGAGCAAAGCCTGGGGAATGGCCGGCTCCTCGCGGAGCGCCGCCTCGAGCGGCCTCACGGCCTCGGTATATTTTTCCTCGAGGATGAGCTCCCCCGCCCTGGTGACGGCCATGAAGACCCCGAGCTTGTCCTTGGGATCGGCCAGCGATCCTCCCGCGCCGGAGGCCTTGCGGGCCGCTACGGGGGCGCCGACGTAGCCGAGGGCCGAGAGCCGCTCCATGGTCTCCTTGTCGAGGTCGGCGGCCTGGGGCGCGGGCGCGTCCCGGCTCGTCTCGGCCATGAGCCGGTCGAGCTGTCCCTTCATCCTCTGGGCCACGTCGGGGGATGCGGCGATGACATTGTCCAGCTCCCCGGCGTCCCGGGAGAGATCGTAGAGCTCCGGCCGCGGCGCGTCGATATACTTGTAGCGCGGCGTCCGGAGGGCGTGCAGGGGGCTCCAGCCGAACTGGATGTTCGAGGCCATGGCTTCGCCGTAAGCCGGGACATCGTCACCGCTCTTCGGATCGAACAGCAGGCTCGCGAGCGAACGGCCCTGGGTCTTGACGGGCGAGGCGGCCCCGACGAGGTCGAGGATGGTCGGGAAAACGTCGGCCGTGCTGACCTGCGAAGGCACGCGCTTGCCCTTGAGGGCGTCGAAGGGAGCGGCCACGACGAGCGGCACGTGCAGCGCATAATCGTACACGAAGTAGCCGTGCGTGCCCTCGCCGTGGCTCCCCAGGCCCTCCCCATGGTCGCCGACGAAGAGTCCAGACCGTTCTTCGCCAGCCAGCCTGTCAGCCGCCCGACCTGCTCGTCCATGAAGGCGATCTCGCCGTCGTAGGGGCCGGCCGGCCCGCGCCGCGCATAGATCGAGGCATAGGGCTCGGGCGGAGCATAGGGCACATGGGGATCGTAGAGATGGACCCAGGCAAAGAACGGCTTGGACTTCTCCGCCTCGAGCCAGGCCAGGGCCGCGTCGACGACCTCGTTGCCGGGCCGCTGGACCTCGCCGAGATCGAGGTGCTTGTATTTCTTGAGGTCGAACCGGTCGTCGTAATGGGCGAAGCCCTGCTTGAGGCCCCAGCGGCCGTCGAGGACGAAGGCGGCGATGAACGCGCCCGTCTCGTAGCCCCGGCCGGCCAGGACCTCGGCCAGCGTCGTCTGGTCGTCGCCGAGGGCGGTGTTGCCGTTGACCCGGACGCCGTGATAGGTCGGGAGCATGCCGGTCATGATGGTCGTGTGGGCCGGCAGGGTCAGCGGGGTGGCCGTGGCCGCCTGCTCGAAGAGAACGCCCCGTCCGGCGATGGCGTCGAGGTTCGGCGTCGCGACACCGGGATAGCCGTAGCAGGCCAGGTGGTCGGCCCGGGTCGTGTCCAGCGTGATCAGGAGGACGTTGGGCTTGGCGACGCCGCGCTCCGACCAGAGGGCCGCGACGCGCCCAGCCGGGGCCCGCGGCGCCAGCTTGAAGACGGCGACCGCGGCCGCGGCGAGGAGGATCGGCGCGGCGAACCACGGCCACCGCGGCCGCCCTGTCCGCTTCGCCGGAGCGCTATTCGTTCGGACCCGTTTTCCCGGCATTTTTCCTGATCGCCTCGTAGAGCGCCCAGACGGCGCCCGGCCGCATGTACTTCATCGCCCGGAAGGTCTTCTCGCCGTACTTGGCCGACGGATCGTTCCAGAGCGTTTCGTTCGGGTCGAGGTAGGCCTCGGGCGTCTTGAAGAAATAGCCCTGGCCATAGGGGCTGTAGACGACGTGATAGAGCCCGTAGGCGGTGTGCAGGCCTTCGTCGACCAGCCCGTTGAGGACGAGGTTGGCGGCGAAGGCGTAGGCCGTGCCGACCCAGACCTCGTCGCCCTGCTGGCTCCTGAGCTGCGTGCCGTCGGCTTTGCGGCCGTTGACCGCGCCCATGACGCCGCCCCCGTAGCCGAGCACGTTCTTCTCATAGATCGTGCGCAGGGCCCGTTGGACGTCGGCCGGCGGGACGAGCGGGTCCCGGCCGTCGGCCTGTAGGCCGAGCATGTCGGCGTACCAGACGCCGAAGAGTTGGTCGGTCATGATGTCGTCCGTGGCCGCGTCGATGTGGAAGTAGCCGGCCTCGGCGTCCCAGAGCTTGCGCAGGGAAGAGCGGCCGGACTCGATCCAGCCCTTATATTTTACTAGGATGTCGGGAATATCGAAGTCTCCGGCCCGGTAGATCCCGCGCCCGGCCAGGGTCTCGCCCATGCGGACGGTCGCCTTGAGGCCGGCCAGCCAGAGGAGCCCGACGTACGCGCTCTCGCCCTTCATCTTCCAGGTGTCGTAGGTCTGGTCGGGGATGCCTTCGTTGAGGGGGACGTGCGTCACCCGGTCGCCGAACCGGGCTTCGAGGGTGTCCATGGCGCTGACGGAAGCCTGGAACATCCGGACGAGAAAGCCGATGTCGACGGCGCCGGTGGCCAGGAAATCCCGGTAGGCCCGCAGGGGGAACTTCGGGTTGATGTCCTTCCAGACGTTGGCGTTCTGCCAGTCGAAGGCGTTCAGGATGACCCACGGGCGCTTGCGCGGCGAGCCGAGGTCGTGAGGCACCATGCCCGCCGCCTTGACCGTGCTCCAGTAATAGCCCTTCTTATCGGCGGGGACCTCGTCGGGAAAGACGGTCGCATACTGGAAGGCGCGGTAGGAGGCGTCCTCGAGGGGGATGGTCCCGGCCAGCCAGCTCATGTGGGTCGTCTCGAGCTCGGGCCAGAGCCGCAGGACGTGCCAGCAGTAGGAATCGACGTCGGTCGTCCCGTACATGAGATAGTCGGCGCTCTCGAGATAGGAGTGGAGATTGGTGGCCGCGTCCCAGATGCTCGTCTCGACGAGGACGTAGAGCTCGTTGAGCAGAGCCTGGCGGAACCAGTCGGGCAGACGGGGATTGGTCAGGCTCGGCTTCTGCCAGGTATCGATGGCCTTCTCCCATTCCCCGGCCCGGACGAGGGCCTCGGCGGCGATGCGGAACGCGTTCGTGCCCTCGGCGCCGAAGAAGGCGGTGTATTTCTTCTTGTGCTTGGCCCCGGCTTCGAACTCGTAGTAAGGGAAATCCCAGGCGACGGCGAAGGGCACTTCGAGGCGCTCGCCGGGCTTGAGCGTGAAGGTCACGGCCACGGCCGCGCCGGTCCCCTGCCCCGGCCCGGCCGGAACGGGCCGGCGGGCCGCGTCGAGCGTGCCGTCGGCGGCGAAGCGGGTCCAGACGTCGGCTCCGTCGCCGCGGGGATCGAAGACCGGCTGGATCGCGACCCGCGACTTGCCCGGGCTCTCGAGCGCGGCGATGGCCATGGACCCGGACAGGGCGTTGCCCGTTCTCACGTTCTGGGCCTGCTTGCGGAAAAGAACGCCCTTGGCCCGGCCGTCCTCGACGGCCTCGTTGACGTTCCGGTCGCTCCGGCGGTCCCAGACGAACGAGGCCTGGCGCTCTCCCCCGGCCTCGGCGGCCGGCGGGACGGCCTCCCAGCCGACCATGTTCTCCCAGGTCAGGAGGATCGTGACCTCGGCCGGCTGCTTGGTCGGATTGTGGGCGATCCATTTGTAGACGGCGACGGGATAGCTCGTCTCCTTGTAGTTGCCGGCGATCGTCGGCGAGAACTGGACGACGGCCAGCTCGACCGGCAAGTCCGCGTTCTCCTCGTACGAAAAGCCGGACTTGGGATAGAGGGCGAAATAATCGCCCTTGCCGGCGGGATAGTTCCAGGCCCAGGCGCCGAGTCCTGCCCCCGGCGGCGGCGCGGTGGTCGACAGGGTTCGGGCGACCTTCCGGCCGCCGGAGCTGATGAAGACATGGAACTGGTCGGCCCAGACCGTGTCCTCGACCATCCAGCCGAGCTTGAGGAACCAGGTCGAGAAGTTGCCGTTCATGAGCCGCTCGAAGCCGCCCGCGCCGAGGCCGCCGACCGGGCAGGCGCTGCCCTCGGCCCGGGCCTCGATGTCGCCCGGAGCGATCGTGTGACCGTACTTCTCGAGCCTCGTGCCGATGGGCCGGTCGAAAGCGGCCTGGGGGAAGCCGGCCAGGTTCGAGGGCGCGTAGTTCAGCGCTTCGAGCGCGGCTTTGACTGCGTCCTTGGCGCTCTTGGCGCCGGCGGAGCGGGCCGCGGCGACGAGCTTATCGAGACGCCCGTCGATCTCGCGGCCGGCCTCGTCCGTGACGCCTTTCTCCGCGAGGAGCTGGGCGTACTTGCCGAGAAGCTCGCGGCGGGCGGCCTCGGCCGTCGCGTCGCCGGCCGGCGCAGGCTCCGGTCGGGCGGGCCCGGCCAGGCTCAGAAGGGCCAGGCCCAGCGCCATCGTTCGCAGAACAGAGCGACGTCCGGTCCGGATGATCATGATGGTCTCGCTTCCTGGGTTCTCTGTCGCGTCGCCCGGCCGACGAAGACCGTCAGGACGACGATCAGGACGCAGTCGACGACGGGAATGATGAGGCCCTGCCGCAGGCTCGAAGCCTCGGCGATGCGGCCGGCGAGCCAGGGGGCCAGCATGCCGCCGACGAGGCCCACGGCGATGACGACGCTGAAGGCCGTGCCGGTGAACGCGGCGAAATTCGCCCCAACGATGGCCAGGGTGGTCGGGTAGATCGCGGCGAAGCCGACACCGATGAGGACGGCGCCGGCGGCCGCCGCGGCGCCCGAGGGGGCCAGGGCCATAAGCAGGGCGGCGGCCAGAGCCAATGCGGCGCTCCCGAGGATGAGGGTCTCGCTCCGGACGGCCCGCACGAGGCGGCTCGAGACGAGCCGGCCCGACATGACGGCCGCCCAGTAGCCGGCCAGGACGAGCGCGGCCGGGCCGGCGCCGACGCCGAAGGTCTTCTGGAGATAGGTCGAGATCCAGCCGCCGACCGTAAACTCGTTGGCGGACTGGAAGAAGAGGATGAAGGCCGTCAGCCACAGCAGCGGGTCGCGGGCGATCCCGGCCGCGGCCTTGATGGGGAAGCCTTGGGCGTGCTTGGCCCGGGGGAACTTGAGCACGACATAGATGACGAAAGGCACCAGGCTGAGGAAGGCGGCCAGGGCCAGGATCCGCGGGACGCCGAGGACCTCCCGCAGGGTGCCGATGAGGAAGGGCACGGACAGGGCCCCGAAGCCGAAGAAGATGCCGAGGACGTTCAGGGCCGCGCCCCGCCTCTCGCCGTCGTGGAGGTCGCTCGTCAGGGCGTTGGTCCCGCCGTTGAGCCCGCCGCCGCCGAGGCCGAGGACGACAACCGCGCCGAGGACGACGCCGTAGGTCGCGGCCCGCGACAGGACGAGGAAGGCCGCGGCGACGAGCAGGGCCGAAACGGCCAGGACGGCCTTGAAGCCGAATCGGTCGACGAGGGGGCCGAAGAAGAGCGTCGTGACCAGCATGGCGAAGTTCATGGTCAGGAAGAGGTTCCCGGCCGCCCCCGCCCCGAAGCCGATGCGCTCGAAGAGCGAAGGCAGGATGGCCCCCAGCATGGCCATAACGATGCCGAAGACGAAGATGCCGGCCCAGGCCGAGCCCTGGAGGCGGGCGACGCCGGAGGAGCCGGCCCGGTCCGGAACAGCCACGGTCATTTCCCCTTTCCCGTCTTTCCCGCGGTCTTCTTGGCGGCCTTCGGGACGGCCTTGAAAGGCCGGGCGTAATAGAATTCGGTGAAGGCCTGGTAAACGCCGGCCATGTGGCCGGGCGGGACGCCGCGAACGTTGGGCGAGACGAAGGTCGGCGGGACCTGGCCCGTCCTGGCCAGCTCGGCGGCCGTTTCGGCGACGAGGGACATGGCGATGGCGACCGCGGCCACCGTCGAGCCCGCCGCGACGCGCTCGAGCTGCCCGACGTCGACCAGGGCGTCCTCGGGCGGGACATGGTTGTCGATGGCCACGTCGGCCGTCTCCGAAAGGACCCGGCCCGAGGAGTGGGAGCGCTTGCCGATCTTGGCGTTGGCGTGCGAGGAGACCGTGACGACCTTGAGGCCGCGGGCCCTGGCCTCCAGGGCCATTTCGATCGGCGCGGCGTTCAGCCCGCCGTGGGAGAAAACGAGCATGACGTCGCGCTTCTCGAGAGGATAGCTCTGGAGGAAGACCTTGGCGTAGCCTTCCTGGCGCTCGAGCCAGAGGAGCTCCCGGGCCCCGCCGGGGCCGATGACGTTCGACCACATCAGCCGCGGATCGTAGAGCGGGAAGAAGCCGACGAAGCTGCCGTAGCGGGGGAAGATGTCCAGGACGGGGATGACCGAATGACCGCTGCCGAACATGTAGACGCGGCCTTTTTTACGAATAGCCGCGGCCATGAGCTTGGCCGCGGCCTTGATGGCCTTCGTTTCGTGCGATTGGATCTCCGCGAGGATCCACTGGATCAGGCCGAGGTAGTTCTGAGCCGACATGTCATCTCTCCTTTTCCCAGGCCAGCTTGCCGCATCCGTAGAGCCCCGCATCCTCGCCGAGGGCGGACGGTTCGATCCGGACCGCGCGCGCGGCCAGCGGCTGGGCCCAGCGCCGGAACTCGCGGCGGACGGGTTCGAGGTAGATATCGGCGGCCTGGAAGAGCCCGCCGCCGAGGACCACCACCTCGGGGTTGAGGATGCTGACGATGTTGGCGACGCCCATGGCCAGGTAGGTTACGACCTCGGCGACGACTTCGAGGGCCGCCGGGTCCCCGCGCCGGGCCGCCTCGGCGACGATCTCGGCCGTGACTGAGGCGAGGTCGCCTCCCGCCAGGTCGCGCATCGCCGAAGGCCTCCCCTGCTCCAATCGCGCCCGGGCCTTGCGGGCGACGGAATTCCCGGCGGCCTCGGCTTCGAACGAGCCCATGGCCGCATATTCCGGCTTGAAGCGGGGATCGAGGCCGAACCAGCCGACCGCGCCGGCGATGTCCTCGTGGCCGTGCAGGATCCGGCCGCCGGAGATGATCCCGGCGCCGATGCCCGTCCCGACGGCCAGGAAGAC
>JAPKZE010000430.1 GCA_026393955.1 Candidatus Aminicenantota bacterium | reverse complement strand
GAGATCCAAACATCTTTTTCAATAGCGATGTCATGGCTTTCCTCTTTCTACCACCACTATTGACCCTAAACCCGCTATTGTCAAGCAAAGTGTCCCAGCGCTCTCCAAGGCGGGCAGTGACAGGAGCTTGATTTCCGGCCTGGCAGGGCCTACGATGGAACGGCATGTCCCCGAAAGCGCATTAGGAAAGGCAGCTCGTGAACGAAGAACGCCGGACCATCGATCTCATTCTTCTTTGTACGGTCATCGTGATCACGGCCCTCTCGGCCACGGCGTGCAGCAGCTCCTCATCGTCGAGTCTCAAGCTCTATATCATCAACGCGCCTTCGATATTGACCGTCAACCAGTCGGTGAGCCTTACGGCGGGCGTCCGCAGCGATTCGATCAGCTCGAGCGTCGATTGGACTTGCAGCGCCGCCGGGGGGGGCGGGGGGACGTTCGATCCGGCCCGAACGGCGAGCAGGGAGAGGACGGTCTTCACCGCATCCGGGACGGCGGGCCCGGTGACGATCACAGCGACCGCGACCGCGGACGGCAGCGTCAAGGACGCGGCCACGATCACGGTCGTGCCGGCCGGCTCGAACGATCTGTTCAACGGACCCTATGTCGTCTTTGTCCAGGGCCTGGACAGCGATGGACGTTTCTGCGTCGGTGGCACGATCGTCGCGGACGGGAACGGCAACATCACCGGCGGGGAGCAGGACTATTCGGGGGCGTCCGTCCTGTCCGGCCCCGATCCGGTCACGGGCAGCTATTCCATCGGGCCGGACGGCCGCGGCAGCCTCACCCTCCTTGTGGCCGGCGCGGATCTCCCGAATTTCGGCGTCGAGACATTCAGCATCGCCGTCACCTCCGCCAGCCATGCTTTGATCACTCAGTTCGACGGGGCCGCGACAGCGGACGGCAGCCTTGATCTCCAGTCCGCGAGCGCCATGGATCCCGCCGCGATCGGCGGCGCCTACGCCTTCATCGCCCAAGGTTGGAATTACGTCAACGGTGTTCCGATCAGCTACGGCGGTTTCCTGCATGCGACCGCCTCGTCCGGAACGATCGACGGGGGGACCTATTTCTCGAACGGCGGGGGAATTTCGTGGTCGGGCGCCATCACGGGCTCGGCGACGGCCCCGGATGCGTACGGGCGAGGGACCTTCTCCTTCGATTGGGGGCTGGACTTTGCGTACTACGCCGTGCAAGGCCAGGTGCTCCGTCTCGTCGGGCAGAACAGCCCTAAATGGACGGTCGGTGGCAGCATGTTCGGACAGGGAGAGGCGGGGGCGAACGGGACGTTTTCGAACGCATCGCTCACCGGAAACTATGTTCTCTTCCAGGCCGGATACACGATCGACGGGGCGATGGGCCTGGCCGGTCTGTTTACAGCGGATGGAGCCGGTGGAGTCGTCTCCGGTGTCGTCGATACCAACGACGCGGGGACGCCGACTTTCAGCTCGATCGCGGGTCTCGCGACTTATACGATCGGCGGCAGCGGGGCGGGCAGCCTGATCCTGCCCGCGACCGTGGACACGGCGGGGAACGTCTCTAATCTTGTCGTCTTCGCCGTCGACCCGGCTATCAATGTCCTCGATCCGAACAGCCCGAGCCCGGGCGGCGCCGCGCTCGTCATGGAATTTGAAAATCATGCCATGGCCATCGGGTACATCGTGCCCCGATCGTCCGGAGCGTTCGAGGGGGGCTATGCCCTCGGCCTGCGGCATTTCGACTTCAATAGCCAAACCAACTGGGTCGGGCAAGCCGAGGTCACAGGAGGCGGTCTGTCGGGGAGCGTGGACATCAATGACAACGGGGCGGCCTCTCCCGGCGTGATCCTATCGGGCACTCACTCGGCCGACGCCGCCAATGAGGGCCGTTGGACGGGCGTCCTCGCGCGCGGCGGCTCCAGCCATGCGATCCGCTATTATCAGGTGAGCCCGACCTGCTGCATCATCCTCGACGTCGACTCTTCCCATGCCGGGATCGGCGTCATGGAAAAGAAAGGGCTTTTTCCATGAACGATTACATCGCCTGTGACGCCACCGAACTCGCCGCCCGGGTTCGCCGCGGCGAGGTCCAGCCGGCCGAGCTCGTCGAGACGGCCATCGCCGCCATCGAGACGGTGAACCCGGCCCTGAACGCGGTCATGCATCCGATGTACGACGCGGCCCGGGCCGCCGTCCAGGCTCTCCCCGACGGGCCCTTCCGCGGCGTGCCCATGGTCGTCAAGGACCACGACGGCTTCGTCAAGGGCACGCCTCACACGTCCGGCACCTGTTTTCTCGAAGGTTTCGTGCCCGACCACGACTCCGAAGCCATGGCCCGGCTGCGTCGGGCCGGGTTGGTCTTCGTGGCCAAGACCAATCTCCCCGAGCTGGCCATCCTGGGCACGACCGAAGGAAGGCTCAGGGGGCCGGCCCGTAATCCCTGGAACCCCGGCCACTCGACCGGCGGCTCGTCCGGAGGCTCGGCCGCGCTCGTCGCGTCGCGGGCTGTTCCGTTGGGCCACGGCGGGGACGGCGGCGGTTCGCTCCGCATCCCGGCCAGCGCCTGCGGCCTCGTCGGCTTCAAGACCACTCGTGGCCGGGTCACCATGGCCCCCGACTTCGGCGAAGACTGGGGCGGCTATACAAGCTGGGGCTGCTTGACGCGCTCGGTGCGCGACGCCGCGGCCCTGATCGACGTGATGGCCGGTCCGGCCCCCGGCGATCCGTACACGGTCCCGCCCCTCGTGCGCCCGCTCGTCGCGGAGGTCGGCGCCCCGCCCGCCAAGCTCCGTGTGGCCTTCACAGCCGGGTCGCTCTTCGGCAAGGGGACCCACCCTGAGTGCCGCGCGGCGGTCGAGTCCGCCGTCCGCCTCCTGGCCGACCTCGGCCACGACGTCGAGGAAGCCCGCCCCGAGTTCGATCGTGGACGGCAGGTCCGCGCCTACGTTATCCAGATCGCGGCTTCCGTCGCCTCCGAGATCGAGACGATGGGACGCTGGGTCGGCCGGAAGCCTTCCCCCGCCTACTTCGAGCCGTCGACGTGGTTCCTCTATCAGATCGGGCGCCGGCTCTCCGCGGCAGAGTTGCAGCAGGCCCGCGACGCGGGCCAAACGGTCGGGCGATCGCTGGCCGCCTTCTTCTCGCGCTACGATTTGTTCGTCACCCCGACCCTGGCCTATCCACCCGTCCGGCTAGGCGAGATGGCCCTTAAGCCCATCGAGGCGGCGGCTCTCGCCGCGCTCCGCGTCCTTCCGGTGGGCGCCGCGCTCCGGGCGGTCCTGGCCCAACTCGCCGATACTTCCCTGGAGCGCACGCCGAACACCCAGCTCTTCAACCAGACCGGGCAGCCGGCCGTCTCTCTGCCGCTCTATCAAACCCCGGAGGGACTGCCGATCGGCGTTCAGTTCATCGCCCGCTACGCGGAAGAGCCGCTTCTCGTCAGGGTTGCTGCCCAGATCGAGGAAGCCCGGCCCTGGAAGGACCGCCTGCCGAAGATCGTCGCGCCCTAAACCGCGGCCCTATTTCCGCGGAAAGACGATCTCCCCGCCCGGGTCCCGCTGCTTCAGGCCCGTGACCTGGTCGTTCTCGAGAATGAACTCCCAGACGACGTCGGCGAACTGCTTGATCCGGAACTGCAGGCCCTTGTAGGGGATGAGCTCTTGATCGACATCTCCGGGAACCGCCAGGTAGAGGGCGCCACCCTCCTTGAGGACGACCTGGAACTTCAATCCGGTCGGTGTCTCGTAGGTCCCGGCCAGCTTGGCCAGCACGTCCGGGGAGAGCGTCGCAGGCTTCCGGGTGAAGACGACCTCGGCCTCGTCGAGAGAGACGACGGCCTTGTCGATGTCACCTTGGGGATCGGTCTGGAAGTTGATGGCCGTCCGGCCGTAGGTCTCGTCGTTGGGCGTCTCGAAGCGGTCGTAGTGGAAGTGGTTCAGGGGGAGACGGATCTTGTGGAAGTCCATGTGGAGCGCCCCGTCCTTCAACTGGACCTTCAGGACGCCGTAGGCGGGATGCTCGAAGTCGCCGGCGTAGTCCGCCAGGGCGTGGGACGGCTTGGTGTTCGGAACGCGGTCCGCCCCGGCCTTGGCCCGGGCCTCGGTCCCGGCCTTCTTGTCCTTGAGGCGGGAGTCGAGAAAGCGCTCGCTCCAGGGCGTCTGGTCCAGGCCCAGCAGCCGCTCATAGACGTTGAAGCTGACGGTGTTGTAGAGGCTGGCGCAATGGTCGCCGATGATGAAGACGACGACGCCGAGCTTCTCTTTCGGCAGGAACGAGATCTGCGAGTGGAAGCCGGGCAGATCGCCGCCGTGCATGGTCATGAGCCGGCCCCGGTAGGACACGGTCTCCCGGCCCATGCCGTAGGCGGAATTGAGCGTTTCCCAATATCCTCGCGTTTCGGCCAGGGTGTTGGGCAGGGCGACGGCCGGCTCGAGCGTCGCCTTGAGCACGGCCGGGGGCAGGACTTGCTTGCCGTTGTAGGTTCCGTCGTTCATCAGGGCGATGAGCCAGTGGGACAGGTCCTGGATGTTGGAGACGATGGCGCCGCACGGCGCCACGCCGCCGATGTCCTCGTAGTAGGGGATCTTGTAGAGCTCGAAGGTGTCGCGCTTCTCGGTGAAGGGCACCCCGAAATCGGGCTGCTTGGTCATGTCCGCGATGGAGTAGACCGTGGAGGTCATCTCGAGGGGCTTCAAGATGCGCTCCCGGACGAACTCCTCCCAGGGCTTCCCGGACTGCAGCTCGATGATGTATCCGGCGGCGGCGTACATGAGGTTGTTATAGAGGAAGGTCTGGCGGAGGGGCTCCTGGGGTTCCAGGTACTTGACCTTGTCGAAGAGCTGCTTGCGGGTATCGTCCGACTGGTACCAGATCGAATCGTGCCGGGTGATCCCGGTCCGGTGGGCCAGCATGTCGCGGAGCGTGACCGTGTTGTCGAGCTCGTTGTTGTAGAACTTGATAGAGGGCACGGATTCGCGGACCGGCTTGTCCCAGGCAAGCTTGCCCTCCTC
>JAPKZE010000096.1 GCA_026393955.1 Candidatus Aminicenantota bacterium | reverse complement strand
GCCATCCTGACCATGTCGCGCCTGTTCGAGAAGAAGACGATCGGCGGCAGCGCCGGCATTTTGACGGCCCTCCAGACCTCGGGCCATATCGCCGGGAGCCTCCTCTTCTCCTGGCTCGGTTTCCGGGCCGGGCTCCAGGTGCCGATGATCATCGCCGGCGCCATTCTGCTTGTCGATACCGTCTTCGGCCTCGTCGCCGTGCCTAAAGAATAAGGTTCTTCTCCCGATTCCGGGAGGATCCTTCTCTTCGGCTACGCTCAGGGCATTGCCTCTAGCTCCCCGGCCGGCGAAATTTCTTAAGAGCTCTTATGATATTTCCCAGAATGTCGCTCCGGGTATCTCCGCTCCATTCTGTAGCTCCGCTCCGCAGACTCCGCTATGCGCCGGTCCCTCATTTTGGGGTAGAATGAGCGGGATGATCGCCACCGCGGGCACCGACTTCGACATCATCCTGGTCAGCGGGGAGCCCTACGCCGACCACCCGCTTTCGCCGGCCGGGATGATCGCCCGCGTTCTCGACGCCGAAGGCTACAGCGTGGGCGTCATCGACAGTCCGGACTGGAAAAAAAAGGATGATTTCCTCAAGCTCGGCCGGCCCCGGCTCTTTTTCGGCGTCACCTCGGGCTCGATCGATTCCATGCTCGTCAACTATACGCCGCTCAAGCGGGAGCGAGCGGTCGATCCCAACGCCCCGTTCCAGTCCCGCATGCCGGACCGGGCCGTCATCGTTTACGCCAACCGCCTCCGGGAGCTCCACAAGGGGGCCCGGATCGTCCTCGGCGGCATCGAGGCCTCGCTCAGGCGCTTCGCCCATTATGATTACTGGGGCGACGACGTCCGCCGCTCCATCCTCCTCGACACCCGGGCCGATATCCTCGTCTACGGGCCGGGCGAGCTCCAGGCCGTCGAGATCGCCCGCCGGATCGATCGGGGCGAGGGCCTCGACGGGATCCGCGGCACGGCCATCATCCGGGCCGAGGCCCCCGAAGGCGCCCTCGTCATCCCGTCCTTCGAGGAGGTCCGCGATGACAAGAGCCTGTTCGCCGAGGCCCAAAAGCGGCTGACGAACCGCAAGACGATCGCCCAGAAACACGCCAATCGTTTCGTCGTTCAATATCCTTCCCCCATTTACACGCCCGCCGATCTCGACCGGGTCTACGGCCTGCCATTCTCGCGCCGCATTCCCGAGGGATTCCCCGAGCTCGGCATGGCCCGCTTCTCGGTCCAGACCCACCGCGGCTGTTTCGGCCGCTGCTCGTTCTGCGCCCTGTCCCTCCACCAGGGCGAACGGATCGTCTCCCGGACCGAGGCCTCCATCCTTGAAGAGATCCGGCGGATGACGCGGCACCCGGAGTGGAAGGGCTTCGTCGACGACCTCGGCGGCCCGACGGCCAACATGTACGGTACTGACGGAGCGTCGATCGAAGCCGCCCACCGCCGCCTCATCGCCCTCATGCGCGCCGCCCGCAAGGTGCCCGGCGTCAAGAAGGTTTTCGTCCGCAGCGGCATCCGCTACGACCTGGCGGTCGAATGCCCCGATTACGTGCGAGAGCTCGTCCGCCACCATGTCTCCGGCCTGCTCAAGATCGCCCCCGAGCACGTCTCGGACAAAGTCCTGAAGCTCATGAACAAGAGCGGCGGCCGCCGGCGCCTGGAGGAGTTCCGTC
This sequence comes from Candidatus Aminicenantota bacterium, assembly GCA_026393955.1. Taxonomy (GTDB): domain Bacteria; phylum Acidobacteriota; class Aminicenantia; order Aminicenantales; family Saccharicenantaceae; genus RBG-16-66-30. The sequence goes on along the minus strand of JAPKZE010000096.1, from coordinate 992 downwards.
AGCTCTTTGCTTCCGTCGTGGGCCGGAAGGGCGGCCGGCCCCAGCACCTCAAGTACTATTTCATGGTCGCCCACCCGGGCACGACCGACAAGGAGGCCCGCGAGCTGGCCGACTTCCTGAAGGAGCTCGAGCGCAGCGGGGAGAAGCCGGTCGAGGGCGTCCAGATCTTCACGCCGACCCCGATGACGCGGTCGACCTGCATGTACCATACGGGCCTGGACCCGATCACCGGGGAGCCCGTCTACGTGCCCCGCCCCTACGCGGAGAAGAAAGCCCAGAAGCGGATGCTCGGCGCCGAAGGCGAATAAGACGGGGTCAAACCTTAATTCTTATAATTTCCCCCCTGGCTCTCGGGCGAGGACCGAAAATTATAAGAATTAAGGTTTGACCCCATCTTCAGGATACCTTTGAGGCGGATGTCGCGGGAGGAGCTCCCGACGTAGATCAGGAACTCGCCCGGCTCGACCGTCTCGCGCATGTCCGCATTGAGAAGGGCGAGGGCATCCGGGCCCAGGTCGAACGTCACCGTCTCGGAGGCTCCCGGTTCCAGGAAGACTTTCCGGAATCCCTTGAGCGCGAGGACCGGCCGCGTGACCGTGGCCAGCGGGTCGCGGACGTAGAGTTGGACGACTTCGACCCCGGCGACCGGGCCGACGTTCTCGACCCTGAGCGAGATGCGGGCTGTTTCGCCCGGCGCGATCGTTCCCGGGGCGATCGACAGGTCCGCATAGCGGAAATCCGTATAGCTCAAGCCGAAGCCGAAGGGGAAGAGCGGCTCCCCCGTCAGGTCGAGGTAATCGTCGAGCCGGCCCGTCGGCTTGTGATCGTAGACGAGCGGGAGCTGGCCGGCCGAGCGTGGGAACGTGATGGGCAAACGCCCCGAAGGATCGGCCTCTCCCCAGAGGACGTCGACGACGGCCCGGCCGCCCTCTTCGCCCGGATACCAGGCCATCAGGACGGCGTCCGCCGCGTCGATCCAATCGGTCATGTCG
>JAPKZE010000118.1 GCA_026393955.1 Candidatus Aminicenantota bacterium | reverse complement strand
ACCTACGTTTGGGACATCCAAAAGGAGGGCCGTCTCCGGGGCCGGTCGGTGCGGGGCCTGGCCGTGCGGCTGCGGCTCTACCCGTCCGGGGAGCGCGAGTTCTTTACCTGGGACGGAGGAATCCGTCCGCCCAAGATGGTGCATATCGAGGCCAGTGCCGACGGGAAGCTCGCGCTCAAGCTCGGCGAAGCGAAAGACCTCGCCATGAAATGATTCTAATGGGGTCGGATCCGGAATTGGTATTGTGTCCTTGATTTCTTATAATAGCCCTTCCGACCTATCCCGCCAGGAGGTGTGACGTTCCATGAAAGGCAAAGCCATGATCATTCTGTTCCTCGGGCTCGTCGCCGTCGCGGCGACGGTGGCCTGTAAGAGCGACGACCCGGGTATCCCGGAGGTCTCGAAGGAGGCCCTGGCCGCGGCCGACGCGGCCGCCGACGCGAATCCCGATAATCCGTTCTTCAAACCCTACGGCACGCCATTCAACGTCCCGCCGTTCGACCTCATCAAGAACGGGCACTTCCTGCCGGCCATCAAGGAAGGCATCCGCCGCGAGCAGGCCGAGGTCGACGCCGTCGTCGCCAATCGCGCCAAGCCGACCTTCGAGAACACCATTGCCGCGCTCGACCACGCCGGGATCTTCCTCTCCGAGGTCAACGGCGTCTTCGGGGCCCTCCAGGGCTCGATGACCAACAAGGAGCTCCAGGCCCTGGCCCGGGAGACGGCGCCCCTGCTGTCGGCGCACCGCGACAACATCTCGCTCAACGAAAAGCTCTTTGGGCGGGTCAAGGCCGTCTACGACAAGCGCGACAAGCTCCAGCTTGGCCGCGAGGACCTCTTCCTCCTCGAGAACGCCTACAAGGACTTCGTCCGGGGCGGCGCCCTCCTCGACGCCGCGCAGAAGGCCCGTTTCCGCGAGCTCAACCAGGAGCTGTCGCTCCTCAGCCTCAAGTTCGGCGAGAATGTGCTGGCCGAGACCAACGCCTTCCAGCTCGTCATCGACAACAAGGCCGACCTGGCCGGGCTGCCGCCCTCGGTCATCGCCATGGCCGCCGCGGCCGCCGCGCAGGCCAAGCTCGGGGACGGCAAGTGGCTCTTCACCATCCACATCCCGAGCATGACCCCGTTCCTGACGTATTCGGAGCGCCGGCCGCTCCGCGAAAAGGTCCACCGGGCCTACTTCATGAAGGGCGACTGCGACAACGAGTCCGACAACAAGGAAAACGTCCGCAAGATCGCCGCCCTGCGCCTGGAGCGGGCCAAGCTCCTGGGCTATGCCAACCACGCCGCCTACGTCCTCGAGCAGAACATGGCCAAGACGCCCGAGAAGGTCAACGAGTTCCTGGCCCAGCTCTGGACGCCGACCATCGCCAAGGCGACGGAGGAGGCGGGCGCGCTTCAGACCATCATGGACCGCGATCCGAAGGCCGGCAAGGTCAAGCTCGCTTCCTGGGATTGGTGGCTCTATACCGAGAGGCTACGCCAGGAGAAGTACGCCCTCGACGACTCCGCCCTGCGGCCATACTACAAGCTCGATAACGTCCGCGACGGCATCTTCGCCCTGTGCGGCAAGCTCTACGGCCTGAAGTTCATCGAGAGGCCCGATCTGCCGCGCTATCACCCCGACGTCCAGGTCTTCGAGGTCCAGGAGGCCGACGGCCGCCACACCGGCGTCGTCTACCTGGACTTCCACACGCGGCCGAGCAAGCGGAGCGGGGCCTGGTCGGGCGGCTTCCGGCGCGCCTACTACGAGAAGGGCGTGCGCGT
>JAPKZE010000105.1 GCA_026393955.1 Candidatus Aminicenantota bacterium | reverse complement strand
GATGGTCGGCATGCGCGGGTCGTCCCAGCCGCCGACGAGCTTCGACTCGACGAGCTCGAGCAGGCGGCGCTTGCTCAGGACCGTGTGGCTCAGGTTGAGGCGGGCGAACTCGATCTGCTGGGGAGGGTGGACGCCGAGCTGGTCGAGGAACCAGTCGTAGAGCGGCCGGTGCACCTCGAATTCGAGGGTGCAGATGGAATGGGTGATGCCCTCGATCGAGTCGCTCTGGCCGTGGGCCCAGTCGTAGGTCGGGTAGATGCACCACTCGTCGCCGGTCCGATAGTGATGCTCGCGGCGGATGCGGTACATGAGCGGGTCGCGAAGGAGCATGTTCGGCGAGGCCATGTCGATCTTGGCCCGCAGGGTCTTCGAGCCGTCCGGGAACTCGCCGGCCCGCATCCGGGCGAAGAGGTCGAGGTTCTCTTCGACGGAGCGGTCGCGGTAGGGGCTGGGCGTGCCGAGCTTGTTCACGGTGCCCCGGTACTCGCGGACCTGGTCGACGGTCAGGTCGCAGACGTAGGCGACCCCCTTCTTGATGAGCGCGACGGCGTATTCATAGAGCCGGCCGCAGTAGTCGGAGGCGTAGTACTCGCGGTCCTCCCAGTCGAAGCCGAGCCAGCGGACGTCTTCCTTGATGGAGTCGACGTACTCCATGTCCTCGGTCTCGGGATTGGTGTCGTCCATGCGCAGGTTGCAGAAGCCCTTGTAATCGCGGGCCAGGCCGAAATTGAGGTGGATGGATTTGGCGTGGCCGATGTGGAGGTAGCCGTTGGGCTCCGGCGGGAAGCGGGTGTGGACCTTGGTGAAGCGGCCGGCGGCGAGCGTCTTGTCGACGATCTCACGGACGAAGTTGGACTTAACCATTCGCGGCTCTCCTCATGCGGGCGACGACCCGCTCGCGGCCGAGGACCTCCATCATCTCGAATAGGCCCGCCCCCTTGGTCTTGCCGCTGACGGCCATGCGGGCGGGGTGGACGATCGGGCCGATCTTGACGCCGCGCTCCTCGGCGAACTCGCGGAAGACGGCCTCGATCGTGGGGTGGGAGAAATCCGTGATCCCGGCCAGCCGGTCGGCCAGGAGGGCCAGATACTCGCGGCTCTCGGGCTTCTCCAGATGCTTCTTCCCCTCCTCATCGGCGGCGAAGTCCTCGCGGAAGAAGCAGTCGGTCATCGACGGGAATTCGGCCAGGGTCTTGATGCGGATCCGGTATAGGCCGAGGACCTTGGCCAGGTAATCGTCGGTGACGGCGGCGGCCGGGATCCCGGCGGCGTCGAGGTGCGGCCGGAGGAGCGGCACCAGGCGCGCGTCCGGGGCCTTCATGATGTACTCGGCGTTGAGCCAGCGGAGCTTCTGGATGTCGAACTTGGCCTGGACGGCGTTCATCTCCGGGATGTCGAAGAGCCGGACGGCCTCGCCGGGCGGCAGGACCTCGCGCCCGTCCTTGGGCATCCAGCCGAGGAGGTAGAGGTAGTTGGCCAAGGCCTCGGGCAGGAAACCCTCGCGCTTGTATTCCTCGACCGAGACGCCGCCGTGGCGCTTGGAGAGCTTGGCCCCGTCCGTGCCCAGGATGATC
>JAPKZE010000068.1 GCA_026393955.1 Candidatus Aminicenantota bacterium | reverse complement strand
TTGATATCGAGGGGGGCCCTGTCGATGGCCAGCATCTCGTCGATCGGTGTGATCCCGGCGATGGCCTCCTTGGAAAAGCTGAACCCGTAGGCCACGGCGCCGATGAGCTTACCGTCGATGTAGACCGGGCTGCCGCTCATGCCGGCGATGATGCCGGTCGTTTCGAGTCCGCGGCCGCGGAGGCGGGCCAGGATGACGTTCCGCTTGGGCTGGACGTTTTCGAGGACGCCGAGGATCTCGACGTCGAACTCCTCGATCGCCCGGCCCTGGAAGACGCTCTTCCCCCGGCCCTTCATGCCCGGTTTGACCTGGGAAAGAGGAAGGGTCAGTGTGGCGGCGTCGGCCGCCAGGCCGAGGGCAAGGAGGGCCAGGGTGACGACGCAGAAACGGCGGATCAAATGATCTCCAGGGTTTTGCCGCATTTCTCGAAGGCCGCCAGGATCGTGTCCAGCTCTTCGTCGGTGTGGCCGGCCCCGTAGCTCGTCCGGATGAGGGCATGGCCTTGCGGGACGGCGGGATAGACGACGGGCGTCGTGAAGATCCCCTCCTCCCTCAAGAGCCGCCAGAGCATGAAGCACTTCTCGTCGTCGTGGACGAGGATCGGGATGATCGGCGTCCGGGACCGGCCTGTGTCGTAGCCCATGGACTGAAAGCCCGTCCGCATCCTCTCCGTGACGGCCCAGAGGCGGGTTCGCAGTTCGGGCTGGGTCTCGAGCATGTCCAGGATGGCCAGGACGGAGGAGATGGAACCGGGCGTCGCCGCGGCGCTGAAGATCAGCGACCGGGCGTGATGCTTGATGAAGGAGATGATCTGCGCGTCGCCGACGACGACCCCGCCGATCGAAGCGAAGGTCTTGCTGAACGTGCCCATGATCAAGTCGACGTCCTTTTCGAGACCGAAATGCTCGGCCGTGCCGCGGCCGTTCGCGCCGAGGACGCCGATGCCGTGGGCGTCGTCGACGAGGATGCGGGCGCCGGATTTCCCGGCCAGGGCGACGATGCCCGGCAGGTCGGCGATGTCGCCCTCCATGCTGAAGACGCCGTCGACGACGATGAGCTTGCCCGCGCCGGGATCGAGGGAAGCCAGGATCCGCTCGAGGTCTTTCATGCTGTTGTGTTTGTACTTATGGACCGTGGCGAAAGATAGCCGGCAGGCATCGATGATGCTGGCATGGACCATGCGGTCGATGATGATGTGGTCGCCCTTGCCCGCGATCGTCGAGACGATACCGAGGTTGGTCTGGTAGCCGGTGCTGAAGGTCAGGGCGGCCTCGCGGGCCATGAACTTCGCCAGCCGCGTCTCGAGCTGCTCGTGGAGGTCGATCGTGCCGGTCAGGAACCGGGAGCCGCAGGTGCCGACGCCGTAGCGCTCGACGGCCGCCCGGGCGGCCTCCTTGGCCAGCGGATGGTGGGCCAGGCCGAGATAGTTGTTGGAGCCGACCATGATCATCGGCCGGCCGGCGACCTTGATGCGGTTCCCGACCGCCTCCTGAATGGCCGTGAAGTAGGGATAGAGATCGGCCGCCTTGAGCTCGTCGGCCCTGGTGAAGGCCAGACATTTTTGGAAGATGTCCAAACTCGTCTCCTTTGACGCGGCGAGGCCGCCGACGGGCCCGTTGACCGCCGCCGCCGAATCGCATAAAATCCGGCCCATGCGGGTTTTGGTGACCGGCGGGACGGGCTTCCTCGGAAGCCATCTCGTCGAGGCGCTCCTCGAACGACCGGGCGCCGAGGTCTACGCGCTCGTCCGCGATCCCTCGAAGCCGCGCTGGCTCTCGGAGACCGGCGGGGCCCGCCTCATCGCCGGGGATCTCGGGAGCGTTCCCGGCCTTCCGGCCGGACTGACCTGCGTCTACCACTTGGCCGGACTGACCAAAACCCACAGAACGAACGAATATTATACAGTAAACCGGGAAGGCACGGCAAATCTGCTCCGGGCCCTCGAGGGCCAGACCGGGCCGGTGCGCTTCGTCCACCTGAGCAGCCTGGCGGCCGCCGGACCGGCGCCGGACCTGGCGGGTATCGGCGAGGACGCCCCGCCGCGACCGAACTCGCCCTACGGCCAGAGCAAGCTCCAGGCCGAGCAGGAGGTCCTGAAACGGAGGGACCGTTTCTCCGTCGTCATCCTCCGGGCGGCGGCCATCTACGGACCCCGGGACGAGGATTTCCTCGAGTTCATGCGCTGGGTCCGGCGCGGCGTCAAGCCCGTCATCGGGCGCCAGGTCCTGAGCCTCCTCTACGTCCGCGACGCGGTCCGGGCCTGCCTGCTCGCGGGCGCCGCCGGCCGGCCGAGCGGCGAGATCTTCAACATCGCCGACCCCCGCCCGTACGGCTGGGACGATATCAGCCGGATCGCCGCCCGGCATCTGCGCAAAAAGATAGTCCCCGTGCGGCTCCCGGTCTGGACCGCCTACCTGGCCGCGCTCACCTCGGCCGGTCTCGGACGCCTGCGCGGCGGCGGCGACAGCGTTTTCAACCTCAGCAAAGTCAAGCAGATGAAGCAGGACTGGATCGCCGACCCCGGCAAGGCCCGGCGGGACCTGGGCTTCGAGACCGTATTCTCTCTCGAGCAGGGCCTGAGCGAGACGATCGCCTGGTACAAGTGGAAGGGCTGGCTGTGAGCGGGCCGCCGCGGCCCGGATTTCATTTTTCGGGAACGTTCATCTATAATTATTAAAGGACCAGCATGACAACGCGGACCATCATCACCGGAACCGGCCATTACGTCCCTCCCCGGATCGTCACCAACCACGACCTCGAAAAGCTCATGGACACGACCGACCAGTGGATCCGCGAGCGCAGCGGCATCCTCGAGCGGCATCACGTCGACGCCGGGGTCGGCACCTCCGACCTGGCCGTCGAGGCCGCCCGCCGGGCCATCGCCGAAGCCCAGATCTATCCGGCCACGATCGATTTCGTCGTTGCCGCGACCCTTTCGCCCGACCATTACTTCCCCGGGATCGGCGTCCTGGTCCAGGCCAAGCTCGGCCTGGGCACGATCGGCGCTCTGGACGTCCGCGACCAGTGCAGCGGCTTCATCTACGCCCTGTCCGCAGCCGACCAGTACATCCGGGCCGGCACCTACAAGCGCATCCTCCTCGTCGCCGCCGAGGTCCAATCGACCAACCTCGATTTCTCGGACCAGGGCCGGGACATGTCGGTCCTCTTCGGCGACGGCGCCGGGGCGGTCATCCTGGAGCCCAATCCGAACGAGGACGACCGGGGCATCCTGTCGACGCACCTCTACGCCGACGGCAACTTCGTGTCCCAGCTGTGGATGGAGAAGCCCTGTCCCAAGGACAATCCGACCTTCCAGCGGTCCTTCTTCGACGAGGGCCGCTTCTTCCCGAAGATGGACGGCCGGACGGTGTTCGTCAACGCCTGCCAGCGCATGCCCGAGGCGGTCCGGGCCGGCCTCGTCCAGAACGGCCTGGCCATCGAGGACGTCGACGTCCTCATTCCCCACCAGGCCAACGACCGCATCTCCCTGATGGTGGCCAAGGGCCTCAAGATCCCGGTCGAGAAGGTCATCCGGAATATCGACCGCATGGGCAACACCACGGCCGCATCGATCCCCATCGCCCTGGACGAGGCCGTCAAGGCCGGCCGGATCCGGCGGGGGAGCCTGGTCGCCCTGACGGCTTTCGGCTCGGGATTCACCTGGGGCTCGGCCTTCATTCGTTGGTAAATCGATCCCGCTTCACATACATCGAGGGTCATAAAAGGGTTTGTCAGGGAAGGTTGATGTATGCTAGGATTTGCGAGATGTTTTTGAGGAGGAACGAATGAAAAAGACAGCCATCGTCGTCGCCGCGCTGGCCCTCTTCGCCTGCGCGACAGGCGCCCTTCTGGCCCAGTCGCCGGAGGATGCCAAGTTCAAGAAGTTCCAGGACGGCTTCTGGGACGCTTATTTCAAGTTCTATCCGACGGCCGGGACCCTCCAGGGCTTCACGAAATACAACGACAAGCTCGAGAACCCGAGCGAAGGCGCCCTCGACAAGTTCAACGAGGCCCTCGACGGGTTCAACCAGGAGCTCGTGTCCAAGATCGACAAGTCGAAGCTCTCCGCGGACGGCCAGATCGAACACGAGATGCTGCTCGACTTCATCGACCTCGAGTTCCTCAAGCTCCAGTACATCCTGCCCTGGAACGACAATCCCCTTCTCTATAACGACCTGTTCGTCCAGAGCCTGCGCAGCCTCCTCGTCAAGAACGGCGCCGCCGGCGTCGCCCCGGCCACGGCCCGGGCCAAGCTCATCCCCGGCCTGGTGAAGATCGCCAAGGACAGCCTGAAGAACCCGCCCCAGGAATACACCCAGGCGGCCATCGACCAGATGCCCGCCATCATCGATTTCTACCGGACCGAGCTCCCCAAGCTCTCCGGCGGCGCCGCCGCCCTCCAGGCCGAGACCGTCAAGGCCGTCGCGGCCCTCGAGGACTACCAGCGGTTCCTGAAGGGCGAGCTCCTGGCCAAATCGACCGGCAACTTCCGGATGCGTGACTGGCACAAGAGGATCCTCCAGATGACGACCCAGGGCAACCTGCCCGTCGTCGAGGAGCTGGTGCCCCAATCGCAGACCGACGTCACGAACATCCGGCGCGAGATGCTCCTCGTCTGCATCCCGTTCTACAAGCTCATGTACCCCAACGTCGACATCGAGCAGCTGGGACGGACCAAGGGCGAGGAACAGACCCGGAACATCGTCATCCAGGGCGTGCTCGACAAGATCAAGGGCGACCATGTCGGCCGGGACGAGTTCGTCGGCCGCATCTCGTCCGGCGTGGCCAGCATCAAGGACTTCATGCAGAAGACCGGCCTCCTCGAGCTGCCCACGGAGACGCTGGCCATCGAGCCCATGCCGGCCTACTTCGCCGACGGCCTGTGGGCCCGCCTTCAGGGCCCCGGCGCGTTCGAGGCGACCGGACCGTACACGCTGTACGTCCGGCCCGTGCCCGCCGCCTGGTCGGCCGAGGACGCCACGGCCTTTCTCGAGGAGCATAACAACTACTACCTCGACTTCATGACCGTCCAGAAGATCTTCCCCGGCCAGTTCGTGCCCACGGTCCTGGCCCGCCGGGACCCCTCGATCGTCGTGCGGATGGCCGCCAACCAGGGCCTCATCAAGGGCTGGCCGATCTTCCTCGAGGACATGTTCATGGAAAGCGGCTACGGCAACTTCGACCTGCGGATGCGGCTCAACCAGCTCAAGCTCCTGCTCAAGACGGTCCTGGATTTCCAGATGGACATCTCCGTGCACCAGGGCACGTACACCAAGGAAAAGGTCATCGACGCTTTCATGACCAAGGGCTTCATGTCCAAGGTCGAAGCCGAGCGCCGATGGAACCAGATCGTCCTCAATCCCGGCGAGGGCTCGCAGGCCTACATCGGCTACCGCGAGATCTCGGCCATGGAGAAGGAAGCCATCAAGCTCAAGGGCGACGCCTTCAACGTCAGGGACTTCCTCCAGAAGCTCCTCAGCCACGGCGCCATCCCGCTCCGGACCCTCCGGACCAAGATCGCCCAGTAATGCTCTTTCAGGGGGCATGGACCTCGCGTCCATGCCCCCTTTTTTTTGCTCCTTCTCCCTGTGCGGGTTCGTTCATCGCGAGGCGGTGAGGGATGTCGCGAGAAGGCCCCCGTGAGGGAAGGGGGGCCCGCCGGAGGCGGGGGAAACCGTATAAGGAGGTTTCCGGGGAGCGGGGGCAAGGAGCGATATCCCGAACGCAGCCGAGAAGATGAACGATCACGCACTCCGAGAAGGGCCATGTGATGCCATGGACACGAAACCTCGCCTCGTCGATTCCCACGCCCACCTCGACATGCCCGAGTTCGACGCCGACCGGGCCGAGGTCGTGCGCCGGGCCTTCGCCGCGGGCATCGTCGCCGTCCTCTGCCCCGCCGACCTGACCCGGGCCGCCAGCCTTCCCGCCATCGCCGCTCTCGCGGAGGAGTTCCCGACGGTCCTGGCCGCGGCCGGCGTCCATGCCCATCAGGCCAAGGACCTCACGCCCGGGCATCTCTCCGAGATCGAGGCCCTGGCCGCCCGCGGCGCCATCCGGGCCGTGGGCGAGATCGGCCTCGACTACCACTACGATCTCTCCCCCGCCGACACCCAGCGCCGGGCCCTGCGCGACCAGCTCGCCGTGGCCTCGAAGGCGGGCCTCCCGGTCATCCTCCACAGCCGCCTGAGCGGCGCGGACATCATCGCCGCGGTCGACGGCGAGCGCTTCGCCCGCGGCGGCATCCTGCACTGTTTCACGGAAGATCGGGCCACGGCCGAGGCCATGATCGACCGGGGCTTTTTCATCTCGTTCTCCGGCATCCTGACCTTCCCCAAAGCCGGGGCCCTGCGGGAGGTGGCCGCTCGGGTGCCGCTCGACCGCCTGCTCGTCGAGACCGATTCCCCCTACCTCGCGCCCGTCCCCTACCGGGGGGCCGGGCGTCGCAACGAGCCCGCCTATGTCGTCGAAACGGCCCGCGTTCTGGCCGGCCTCCGGGGCCTTTCCCTCGAGGAGCTGGCCGAAGCGACGACCCGGAATTTCGCCCGCCTCGTCCCGTTTGATAATTCGGGGGGGCGATGTTAAGATAGCTCCGCCATGGGCTTGGACCACTCTTTCGACATCGTCTCCCGCATCGATCTCCAGGAAGTCGCCAACGCCGTCAACGTCACGCTGAAGGAGATCCGCAACCGCTTCGACTTCAAGAACAGCCGCGTCGACATCGCCCTCGAAAAGGAGAAGATGACGCTCGTCGCCGGGGACGATTTCAAGATCAAGGCCCTCCGCACGGCCCTCGAGGAGAAGCTGGCCAAACGGAAGGTCCCTCTGCGCGCCCTCGAATACGGGCGTATCGAGGACGGGGCCGACCGGACGGTCAAGCAGGAGGTCCGCTTCCAGGCCGGTATCCCCATCGACAAGGCCCGCGAGATCGTCAAGCTGGTCAAGGGGAGCAAGTTCAAGGCCCAGGTGGCCATCCAGGGCGACGAGGTCCGGGTCTCCTCGGCCAAGATCGACGTCCTTCAGGAGGTGATCGCCTTCCTCAAGGGCCAGGACCTCGGCATCCATATGCAGTTCATGAATTACCGATGACCTCGCCGACCCCGCTTCTCGACCGCTGGGCCGCCGTCCCCAAGTGGAAGGACATGTCCTCGCTCTACAAGGACATCCGGTCCGACCTGGACCGGGTCGAGGACCGGCTCGAATCCTGGTCCCGCTCGTCCAATCCTCTGACCGCCGAGATCAGCGGCTACGTCCTCCGCAAGAGGGGCAAGCGGCTCCGCCCGGCCCTCGTCCTGCTGACCTCCCGCCTGTTCAGCCCCGGCAGCGAGGAGTCGGTCTTCCTGGCCTCGCTCGTCGAGCTCCTCCACACGGCCAGCCTCATCCACGACGACATCGTCGACAACGCCGGCGTCCGCCGCGGCAAGGAGTCGGTCCACAGCAAGTGGGGGCCGAACATCACCGTGCTGCTTGGCGACTATCTCTACATCAAGTCGATCGGCCTGTCGCTCCAGTCCCGCCACGAGCGGGTCATCCGCCTCCTGGCCGACGTCTCGGCCCGGATGATCGAAGGCGAGCTCGACGAGTACGCCCTGGCCGGCGACCTCCGCATCTCGGAGGCGCAATACCTGAGCATCGTCGAGAACAAGACGGCGGTCCTGTTCGGGGCCTGCTGCCGCATCGGGGCCATCCTCGGCCTGGCCTCACCCGAGGAAGAGGAGGCCGTCGCCGCCTTCGGTCTGAACCTGGGCAAGACCTTCCAGATCGTCGACGACCTGCTCGATTTCAGCGGAGACGCCCGGGTCCTGGGCAAGCCGACCCTGACCGACCTCGGCGAGGGCCGGATCACCCTGCCGGTCATCCAGGCGCTCAAGACCGGCGGGCGGGCCGGGCGGCAACGGATCAAAGCGCTCGTCGGCCGGAAGGACATCTCCGCCGACGAGCGGCGCGCGCTCCTCGAGGACCTGGCCGGCGGCGGGGCGTTCGATCACGCCCTGGGCCGGGCCCGCGAGTTCGCCGAGAGGTCCCTCGAGGCCATCCTACCCTTCCCCGAAACGGGGCCCCGGGAAACGCTCATCCGGCTGGCCCTGTACGGGCTCCTGAGGACCAAGTGAGGGACGGCGGGGGCAGGGCATGACCGAGATCGAGGTCAAGATCCGGATCGACGATCCGAAGGCCGTCCGGGAGAAGGTCCTCAGCCTCGGCACCGTCGTCGCCAGGGACAGGCACCTCGAGCAGAACGTCCTCTTCGATTTCGACCCCCCTCTCCTCGGCCCGGGAGGCCGGGCGCTCCGGCTAAGGACGGCGGGACGGCGGGCCTCGTTGACCTTCAAAGGCGAGCGTCAAAAGTCGCGATCGTTCAAGGTGCGGGAGGAATTCGAGACCCAGGTCCGCGACCCCAAGCAGATGCGGAAGATCCTCAAAGCCCTGGGGCTCAGGGAGACATTCTCCTACGGGAAGCACCGGACGGTGCTCCGGAAGAGCCGGCTGACCATCTGCATCGACGAGACGCCCGTCGGGAACTATCTCGAGCTCGAGGGGGAGCGGCACGAGATCGTCCGCTTCGCCCGGTCGCTGGGGTACGGACGGGCGGACTTCATCACCCTTAGCTATGTCGAGATGATCGAAGATCGGAAGAGAACGGGCCCGACGGACTGAGCCGCGGGCGGCCCGCCCTTACTCGTCCTTGTCGTCCTTGGCGATACCGTCTTCTTCCTCGGCGTCGCCCTCTTCCTCGTCGGTCTCCTCACCGGGCTCGACTTCGACGTCCTCGTCGGCGACGTCCTTGCCCGTCAGGCCGTCGGATTCCACGGCCTCGTCGGGGACGCCGCCGCCCACGAAGACCCGCTCCTCGCGCTCGGGGACGTCGTCCATCCGGGTCGGGATGATCTCATACTCGATGAGTCCGGCCCGGACCTCGGCCTGGGCGATGCGGATGAGGCTCTTGGACTTGCCCTGGATCTTGGGCTTGGCGCCCCTGAGGAGCTGTTTGGCCCGCTTGGCGGCCAGGATGATGAACCGGTATTTGCTGTCGATATTCCCGAATGCGTCCAAAGTCTGTCGGCTCCTGCGGAGAATTACATGGATTGAATGCGTAAGGATACCAGAAAAGGGCCGGAAAGGCAAGACCGCGAATGTTTTGACAGAAGCCACCGCCTGTGGTATCTAGTTTTTTCCCATATTTCAAGGAGGCTCCATGAGTCAAGGCATCACCACCAGCGGCTGGTTTTTCCTCGTCTTCGGCTGGGGTTTCATCCTGACCCTGACCATCTACTGCTTCTCCCGCGTTCTCTTCGGCAAGAAGCCGGAGGTCGTCGTCGAGGCCGGCGGCCGGGAGCAGTGGGGCTCGCGCATCGGCCTGATCCTGGCCGTGGCCGGCAACGCCATCGGGCTGGGCAACTTCCTCCGCTTCCCGGTCAAGGCCGCGGCCAACGGCGGCGGCGCCTTCATGGTCCCCTACTTCGTCGCCTTCCTC
>JAPKZE010000074.1 GCA_026393955.1 Candidatus Aminicenantota bacterium | reverse complement strand
CGTTCCCCGAGGGGACGCGGCATCCAGCGCAGGGCCGGGCCGCGACCCGCGCTCCCGGCGTAGCCGGTCTTGAGGGCGGACACGAGCTCCTCTCCGCCCGCCGCCCAAAGCGCGGGCGGCACGACGAGAGGCTTGATGAAGATCTCGGCGCGGTGCTGCTCGTCGACCATGGCCCGGAAAAGGCCGCCGTACTTTTTCGAGAAGGAAGCCGTCCGGAACGGGCGGTCGGCCTCGCCCTTCCATCCCCGGCCAGGCGGGGGCGAGACCCTGAAGCCGGGGAGGCTGAGGGCCTTCGACGCAGGAGGCACGGTCCGTGGCGAGGTCGCGGTCAGGCAGGCTGAGGCGGACGCCGCCAAGAAAACGGAGACCGCGGCGGCGCCCAGCAGGGGTCGGCACGTTCGCCTCCGCTCGCGGACGCCTCGGTCCCTCAACCTCATGGCCCTGCCCTCCTGGACCATGATAGGGCTTTCTCGCCCGGAAGTTGTCAAAGAACTGTAAAGAAAGTGTAAAAATGTGGGGCTGACCGGACGGACGGTCAAGAACTCGGCCGCAGCCGCCCCGGCGCGCAAGGCTCCGTCTTATGGCGTCTTCTGATCTTCCAGTAGCCGCGGAGTGATGCGATGTGCACGATCAGCAAGGGCATGAAAGGTATCCTGTCCGGGTGGCGCTGCGCTCTCCGCCGGGACGGACGGCCCAGAGCCGCCAGGCCGCGGAGCTTCTCCCGGAAGTACCGCTTGAAGGAGTAGCTCTGCGAATAGAGCTTCGCGTACTGAAAATAGAACTCCTTCCGCGGGAGCTTCGTCGAAAAGACCGAATGGGTGAAATCGAAATAATCATAATCGCGGATGGCCAGCCGATCGACGTTCTTCTCATAGAGCTCGGTCCCCGGGAGGGGGGTGAGGACCGTGAACACCGGCCGGAAGAGCTCCAATTCGCAGACGCCGCGGAGGAGATCGCGGAAATCGTTCTTGGAGAATTCGGGGTTGACGATCAGATGAGGCGAGATCCGGATCCCGAGCTTCTTGAGGAGCCGGACCGCCTCCAGGTTGGTGCGGGAGGTCAGGTTCTTGTTCAAATTGCTCAATTCGGCATCTTTGAACGATTCGATGCCGACCAGAAGATATTCCAAGCCGATGTCCTTCAGGGCCTCCATGAGATCCGGGTTGTTCACGATGGTGTCCGACCGGGCGTACATCATGAACTTCTTGCGGATCCCCTTCTCCCGCACGAGCTCGATCAGGCGCCAGGCGCGCCGGATGCTGTGGAGGGTGTTGTCGTCGGCGAAGCAGATGAGCTCGACCTCTTCGGGCATGGCGGCGATCTCCGCCACGATGGATTCCGGGCTCCGGGAAAGATATTTCCCGTCCATGATCTTCCAGCAGGCGCAGAAAGAGCAGCGATAGGGGCAGCCGCGGCTGGTCATGACCAGGCCGGTCTTGGTGTTCATGCGATCGCGATAGCGGCTGCGATACTCAAGGGTCAGACGCCTGTCGGGAAACGGGAGGAGATCGAGGTTTTGCGTGGTGGGCGCCCTGTCCGTGAAGCGCAAGGACCCATCTCTCACGAAGGCGATGTTCGGAACCTCCTCCACAGGCCGTCCCGATTCCGACCTGGCCACGAACTCTTTGAACGAATCATCCGCGGCGCCCAGGAAGATGACGTCGACGAACGGCCGGGCGAAATCGTCGGGGAGCACGGTGGCGTGATGGCCCCCCACAACCGTCTTGACCCTCGGGTCGAATTTCTTGACCTCCTTCAAGACCGAAACGGCGACGTTGTAGTCGCAGGTGTAGGCCGTGATCCCGACCAGGTCGGGCCGGAATCCGGACAGGGCGCGGTCGAGCCTTCTGTCGAAGCGCATGTCGAGGATCCTGACGTCATGGTCAGGAACGGCGGCGCCGAGATATTCAAGTTCCAGGGGCTCGTCGTGATTGGGAGCCAGAAGATACCGGTTCAAAGGAGGCTTAACAAGAAGGATCTTCATCGTCGTGGGATCTATAGCCAATCTCGCGTGGATTCTCGATGAATAGCGTAGCCTAGCACCTGAGGCCTGTCAAGCCGGCCAGGGGCCCCGGCCCATCATCGGCCGGGCAGAGGAAACAGAGAATCGGGGTTCTTACGGTGGTGGAGCTGACCAGGATCGAACTGGCGACCTCTTGAATGCCATTCAAGCGCTCTCCCAACTGAGCTACAGCCCCACCGGGGAGAACCTGAAAAGCCCGTTCCGGGGCCCTCAGGGACTGGCGGATTATAGCAGAAGGGTCAGGGGCTTTCAACCCCAACGCCCGTTGGCCTTCTCCCGCTTACCCCAAAACCCGGACCAACACGATCAGGCCCACATCTATGAGCATGGCCAGGCCGCCGGCGACAGTGCCGACGATCGACAGCGGCCGGCGAGGGGCCCTGGAGAGAAGCGAGGCCAATCCGAGCGAAAAACCGAGCACCGCGACGGTCATGGCTATGTCCGTCACGGAAGCAGCGATCTTCGCCAGATTGACATTCTGCGCGGCGCTTAACACGAACATCATCCCCAGGCCGAAGAGCGTTCCCAGGAGCCCCCCGATGCCCGCGACGATCGACACGGTCGGAAATATCTGGTCGGTGCGCCTGGGCCGAGACGAGGCCGGCGCTGGCGGATCCATCACCAGACTCTCCTCATAGTCCTTTTCGACTTTCTTGAAAAGAAAGAACCTCTGGAAGACCTGAACCGATATCAGGACCTGAAAGAACCCGAACAGCATCCAACTGGGAGACTTGCTGCCCGTGAAGTTGCTTATGGCGGCCCAGGCTAGCACCGAGGCGTAAAGGACGTACATGGGGGACTCACGGACCAGAAACGACAGCGCCCCAACGGAGATCAGGAGCAGGCCATGCGACAGGTTCAGGAAATGCCCGGCCACCAAATGGATGATGCCAATGACGGCCAGCGACCATCCCCAGCTCCGGATATCGCTCAGCATTTTCTGGTAGGCGTCGGGTGTGCTCATCTTGCGGATGGCATCCAAAGAATTGTTCCCCTTCATGGGGCAACCATAGACCGGACCTCGGGCCGAAGTCAAGTCCGCGCATTGACCCCCCCGGCAATCCCTGTGATAATTAGGGAGGACCTAACGTGCAGGAGGTTCTCCGATGACCATGGTTTCCCTTATCCGCGTGAAGCCCTTCCTGGGTAATCCTTTTGGCATATCGGCGGTCGCCCTCATCCCGGTCCTGGCCTTGATCTCGGCCCTGGCCGTCGTCCCCGTGTCCGCCGCCGAAGCCGCCGGGCCCTCGGCCCCGACGGCCCTCCGCTGCGAATACCTCGATAACCCCATGGGCATCGACATGGCCAAGCCCCGCTTCTTCTGGGTCGTCGGGCACCCGGAGCGCGGCCAGGTCCAGTCGGCTTATCAGATCTTCGTTTCGACCGATCCCAAGGCCGAGGCGGGAGATGTCTGGGACAGCGGCAAGATCGCTTCGGCCCGCTCCACGCAGGTCCCCTTCGCCGGAAAGGCGCTCGCGAGCGGCAAGTCCTATTTCTGGAAGGTCAAGGTCTGGGACCGGGACGGCCGCGAGAGCGCCTGGAGCGACGTGGCCCGCTTCGACACCGGCCTCTTCGCTAAGAACGATTGGACGGGGATCTGGATCGGCCGGAAGAACCAGCTCCGCAAGGAGTTCACGCTCAAGGGCCGCGTCAAGCGGGCCCGGGCCTCTATCGCCGGCCTCGGCTATTACGAGCTACGTCTCAACGGGCGCAAGGCCGGCAACCACGTCCTCGACCCGGCCTGGACGACCTACGACAAGCGCGTCCTCTACGCGACCTACGACATCACCTCGTTCCTGCGCGACGGGGCCAACGCGGTCGCCGTGACGCTCGGCCACGGCTGGTACAAGTCCCGGGCCCTCCTCCTCCAGGTCAACATCGAGATGGAGGACGGCACCACGACAAGCGTCGTCAGCGACGCGTCCTGGAAGGCCGCCGACGGCCCCATCGTCGAGGACAGCATCTACAACGGGGAATCGTACGACGCCCGCCGCGAGACCGCCGGCTGGGAGCGCCCCGGTTACGACGACAAGGGCTGGCCCGCGGCCGAGGCCGTCAAGGGGCCGGCCGGGGTCCTTTCGGCCCAGCTCATGCCGGCCATCCAGGTCGTCGACACCATCGTCCCGCTCAAGATGTCCAGCCCGCTCCCCGGCGTCTACGTCTTCGACATGGGCCAGAACTTCAGCGGCTGGGCCCGCCTCCGCGTCCAGGGCCCGCCAGGCACCGACGTCCGGCTGCGCTTCGCCGAGCTCCTCTACGAGAACGGCACGCTCAACCAGGAGAACCTGCGCTCGGCCCAGGCCGAGGACCATTACATCCTCAAGGGCGAAGGCGAAGAAATGTGGGAGCCGCGCTTCACCTACCACGGCTTCCGCTACGTCGAGGTCTCGGGCTTTCCGGGGACGCCGCAGCTCGACACCCTCCGCGGGCGGGTCGTCCACAGCGCGGTCGAGCCCGTCGGCAGCTTCGCCGCTTCGAAGGACATCCTCAACGGCCTGCAGCGGATCATCACCTGGGGCCAGAAGACCAACCTCCACGGCATCCCGACCGACTGCGACCAGCGCGACGAGCGCATGGGCTGGATGGGCGACGCCCAGGGCACGGCCGAGGAAGCCATCATGAACTTCGACATGGCCGCCTTCTACACCAACTTCGTCCGGGACATCCGCGACGTCCAGGACGAGAAGGGGCGGCTCTCGGACACGGTCCCTCACGTCTGGGGCGGCGAGAACGCCGACCCGGCCTGGGCCACGGCCTATCCCCTGATCTGCTGGTACATGTACCAGTACTACGGCGACACGCGCGTGCTCGAGGAACACTACGACGCGATGAAGAAGTACGTCGAATTCCTGAGGAGCAAGGCCGAGAACGGGCTCGTCAAGTTCAGCTCCTATGGCGATTGGGTGGCCGTCGAGAAGTGTCCCGGGGCCATCGTCTCGTCCTTCTATTATTACTACGACGTGAAGATCCAGGCGGACGCGGCGCGCGTGCTGGGCAAAACCAAGGATGCGGCACTCTACGACAAGCTCGCCGCCGACATCCGGACGGCCTTCAACAAGGAATATTACAACCCGAAGACCGGGGACTACGCCGACGGGACGCAGACCGCGAACACCCTGCCGCTCTTCCTCGGCATCCCGACGGAAAAAGAGGGCGGCGCCTGGGGCCGGCTCTTCGACGACATCGTCTACAAGCACGACTCACACCTGACGACCGGGATCATCGGCACGAAGTACATCATGGAGCTCCTGACTCAGAGCGGCGCTTCTGACCTGGCTTACGACATCGCCGTCAAGACCGATTATCCGAGCTGGGGCTACATGATCAAGAACGGAGCGACGACCCTCTGGGA
>JAPKZE010000474.1 GCA_026393955.1 Candidatus Aminicenantota bacterium | reverse complement strand
CCTTCCTGGCTTTTTCGGCCCTGTTCGTCGTCTCCCCCTTCCGCCGGCCCTCGCCCGACCTCCGGGTCACGCTGATCGACGTCGGCCAGGGCGAGTCCGTCCTGGTCGAGTTCCCCGGCCGGCGGACCATGCTCATCGACGGCGGCGGTCTGGCCGGGAGCCCGTTCGACGTCGGCGAGAAGGTCGTCTCGCCCGTCCTGTGGCGGAAAGGCATCCGGCGGGTCGATCACCTGGTCCTGACCCATGCCCATCCCGACCACCTCGACGGCCTCGTCGCCGTGGCCCGGAACTTCGCCATCGGCGAATTCCTAGAGGGGACGCCGGCGCCGCGCCAGGGGACCTACGGCGAGCTCCTGCGGGCGCTCAAGCCGCGGACCGCCCGGCGCCGGGTCGGCCGCGGCACAGGCTTCGCCGTGGGAGCCGTGTCGATCGAGATCCTCCACCCGCCGCCCGCCGCGGAAGACATCGCCCCGGCCGCGGCGTCCAACGAGCGTTCGCTCGTGATCCGGCTGACGATCGGCGAAGCCTCGATCCTGCTCATGGGCGACGCGGGCCGGGAGACGGAGCGGGCCCTGCTCGCGTCCGGTCTCGACCTCCGCTGCGACGTGCTCCAGGCCGGTCATCACGGCAGCGCCGCGTCGACGTCGGCGGATTTCCTGGCCGCCGTCCGGCCCCGGCTCGTCCTGGTGTCCGCCGGCGAAGGCAATACCTACGGCTTCCCCAGCCCGGCCTTCCTGGAGCGCTGCCGCCTCTCCGGGGCGTCGGTCGCCCGGACGGACCTCGACGGCGCGATCGAGGTCAGGACGGACGGACGGACCCTGGCCGTCCGGACCGCGGCGGCCCGGCCGGGCCGCGAAAAACCCGGACTCCGGTTTGACATGCACGACTAAATACATGATAATCGCGCTGGTCTAGAGGAGGATCCTCCGATGAGCAAAACAAGATGGTTGGCGGTCATCGTTCTGCCCCTCCTCCTCGTCTCCTTCCTCCAATCCCAGAGCTTGGCCGATCTGGCCAAGAAGGAGAAGGAACGGCGAGCCGCCCTCAAGGGCAAACCGGCGACGGTGATCACGACGGCCGACCTGGCCAAGGTGAAAAAGCGCCCGGCCGTCGAGACCACCACCCAGGAACAGACGGCCGAAGAGGTCGCCGCCGAGGCCGGTGGGGCCCCGCCGGATAGCTCCGCGGCCGGGGCGCAGCAAGAAGGGGCTCCTCCGGTGGCCGGCGATCAAGCCGCCCAGGCTGCCGCCGGGGTCGATAAGCCCGTCGAAGAGATCCCGCCGAGCGAGCCCCCGGCCGTATCCGCGCAGGATATTCAGAAGCGGCAGAGCGAGCTCGCCGAGCTCGCCCAGCAGAAGGCCGAGATGGTCGATCTGCTGACGAACAAAATGAACACCCTGTACCAGCAATTCTACGGACTCGACAACGTGAAATCCCGCGAGGTGATCCAGCTCCAGATCAGCGACACCTACGACAAGCTGCTCAAGGCCGAAACGGAATCGGCCAATGCGCAGAAGGACCTCGCGGACTTCATGGCCCAGTCAAAAAAAGATAAAACCCCGTCCATCTGGATCAAGTAGTGGATCCCGTCCGCTCCGGCAAGCGCTCGCCGGTCCAGCTCCGGCCGGTCAAGATCAGCATCGACACGCTCGATTTCGCCGACGGGTCCTGCCTGATCGAGATGGGCCGGACGCGCGTCCTGGCCGCGGCGACCATCGACGAGCGCGTGCCGCCGTTCCTCAAGGGCACCGGCCGCGGCTGGGTCACGGCCGAGTACGCCATGCTGCCCCGGGCGACCGAGGAGCGGACGCCCCGCGAGCGGGGTACCGGCCGCGTCTCGGGCCGGACCCAGGAGATCCAGCGCCTGGTCGGCCGGGCCCTCCGGGCCGTGACCGACCTGAAGGCCCTGGGCGAGCGGCAGATCATCATCGACTGCGATGTCATCCAGGCCGACGGAGGGACCCGGGCGGCCTCGGTCACGGCCGGCTGCGTCGCGCTCGGCCTGGCCCTCAAGAAGATGATCGACCGCGGCCTCATCGACCACATGCCCCTCCGCCACCTCGTCGCCGGCGTGAGCGTGGGCATCGTCAAGGGCCGGGTCCTCCTCGACCTGGACTATTCGGAGGATTCCCAGGCCGATCTGGACATGAACGTCATCCAGACCGACCGGGGCGAGCTCGTCGAGGTCCAGGCCGGCGCGGAGAAGAACCCCTTCTCGCGCAAGGAGCTGCTCGGCCTGCTCAAGCTGGCCGACCGGGGCATCGCCCGGATCGTCAAGGTCCAGAAGGACACCCTCAAGAAGAAGAGCATCCTCTTCATGGCCTACGGCTACAGGGACAAGCCCGGACCGGCCGACAAGGGATCGGTCTGAGGGAAAACCGGGACATGACCCGTTTCTCCTGAAACGGGATCGCGTACCGGGGTTTTCCCGGGGCGGCGAGGGCTAGGCTTGACAATCCGTCCCTGATTTCAATACCATCAATGTTTAAGTACGGGTGTTTTCACCGATTTTTCCCCCGCCCGACGGGGAGTCCTCTCGAGGAGGCCGCAATGAATCTGACATCCTGGCTCATCATCGCCGGCGCCGTCGTCGCTTTCTTCGCCCTGATCATCCTGGTCCTGGCCCTGCGCTACCGGAAGGTCGGGCCCAACGAGGCCCTCATCATCGCCGGGGGACGCAAGCGCACGATCGCCCTGGCCGACGGGACCACCCAGAAGATCGGCTACCGCTACCGCCTGGGCGGCGGCGTGTTCGTCTGGCCCGGCATGGAGAAGGTCTACGTCCTGCCCATGGACATCATCCCCGTCTCGATCCGCACGCCCGAGGTCCTGACGAACGGGGGAGTGCCGATCATGGCCGAGGCCTCGGCCCAGGTCAAGATCGACTCCTCCGACGAGACCATCCACCGGGCCGCCGAGCAGTTCCTGGGCATCGGCCGCGACGGCATCCGCGACGTGGTCATCAACGTCCTCGAAGGCAAGGTCCGCGAGGTCATCGGAGGCATGTCGGTCGAGGAGATCTACCGCGGCCGCCAGGAGTTCTCGAAGCGCGTCATCGCGGCCGTCAAGGAGGATTTCCATGCCATGGGCCTGGTCATGCTCTCCTTCGCCCTCAAGGACATCAGCGACACGCAGGGCTATATCGACTCTCTGAGCAAGCCGATGATCGCCGCGGCCAAGCGCGACGCGTCCATCGCCCAGGCCGAGACCGAGAAGGAATCGATCATCAAAGCTTCCATGGCCCGCAAGGAAGCCGAAGTGGCCCGTCTCCAGTCCGAGGCCCAGATCGCCAAGGCCCAGTGGGAGAACGAGGCCAAGAAGGCCGAGTCCCAGGTCTTCGTCAACACCAAGAAGGCCCAGGCCGATTTCTCCTACGAGCTCGAGCGCAACCGGATCAGCCAGGATCTCAAGAAGGAAGAGGCCAAGGTCAAGCAGGTCGAGAAGGAAGAGGCCATCAAGACCGAGCAGCTCGAGATCGCCCGCAAGGAGCGGGAGCTCGAGGCGACCGTCATCAAGCCGGCCGACGCCCGGAAATACCAGATCAAGTCCGAAGCCGAGGCCGAAGAGTTCCGCATCATCGCCGAGGCCAAGGGCAAGTCCGAGGCCCTCAAGCTCGAGGGCCTGGCCGAGGCCGACGAGATCCGGGCCAAGGGCGCCGCCGAGGCCGAGGCCATGATGAAGAAGGCCCAGGCTTGGGAGAAGTACACCCAGGCCGCGGTCCTCGACACCTACATCAAGGTCCTGCCCGAGCTGGCCAAGGCCGTGTCGGAGCCCCTGTCCAAGGTCGACAAGATCGTCATCGTCAGCGGCGACAAGGATCTCGGCACGACCAAGATCACGGGCCAGGTGGCCCAGGTGCTGGCCCAGATGCCCGAGGTGGTCAAGGCCCTGACCGGGGCCGACATCCGCGAGTTCCTCAAGACCAAGCTCTCCCCCGAGGCCAAAGACGCGAAGAAGTGAGCGCCCGGCCGGGCGTCGAGGCAGGTGAACCATGATCTCTGAAAAAGTCCAGCGCATCGGCGCCTCCCCCACCTTGAAGATCTCGGCCAAGGCCAAGGCCATGAAGGCCGAAGGGATCGACGTCATCGACCTCAGCGTCGGCGAGCCCGATTTCCCCACGCCGGAGAACGTCAAGGAGGCCGGGATCAAGGCCATCCGCGACAACTTCACGAAATACACCGAGAGCGACGGCATCCTGGCCCTGCGCAAGGCCATCGCCAAGCGCCTCAAGGACGACTACGGCCTCGAGTACGGCCCGAAGCAGATCATCGTCTCGGCCGGGGCCAAGGCCTCCCTCTTCCACCTCGTCCAGGCCCTGGTCGACGAGGGGGAGGAGGTCATCATCCCGGCCCCCTACTGGGTCACCTATCCCGAGTGTGTCGCCCTGGCCAAGGGCAAGCCGGTCATCGTCCCGACGCGCGAGGAGGACGGCTTTCTGCTGACGCCCGAAACCCTCAAGGCCTCGATCTCCCCGGCCACGAAGGCCATCATCCTGAACAATCCCTCGAACCCGACGGGGGGGGCCTACACGAAGGACCAGCTTCTGGCCCTGGCCGAGGTGATCAAGGGAGAAGATGTCTACGTCATCGCCGACGAGATCTACGCCAGTCTCGTCTACGACAATTTCAAGTTCACGAGCTTCGCCGCGCTCGGCGAGGACATCAAGAAGAAGACCATCGTCGTCAACGGGGTGTCCAAGTCCTACTCGATGACCGGCTGGCGGATCGGCTTCGCCGCCGGGCCGGCCGAGGTCATCGACGGCATGTCGAAGATCCAGAGCCACACGACCTCCAACGCCTGCTCCATCGCCCAGAAGGCCAGCCTCGAGGCCTACGAGGGCCCCCAGTACGAAGTCCAGAAGATGGTCTCGGAGTTCCAGCGCCGCCGCAACTACTGCCTGATGCGGCTGGCCGCGGTCCAGGGCCTCGCGTGCTTCAAGCCGCAGGGCGCGTTCTATCTCTTCCCCAACGTCCGGTCGTTCTACGACAAGGAGGCGGGCGGGGCCAAGATCCGCAACTCCTACGGCCTGGCCTACTACCTGCTGAAGGAGGCCCGGGTGGCCATCGTCCCCGGCGACGCCTTCGGGGCCGACGACTACATCCGGCTGTCCTATGCGACCTCCATGACCAATCTCGAGAAGAGCATGGACCGGATCGTCGAGGCCCTGGGCAGGCTGAAGACGGCCAAGAAGGTCCAGCGCGTCGCTTTGAGCAACGCCGTGACCCGGGTCCGGAAGGCCGTGCCGGTCGACGCCGTGGCCGACGCCCGGATGCGCGACGCCCTGGTCGCCGAGATGGAAGGGCACCTGGGCTACGAGGGCCGCTACGAGTGGAACGCCCGGGTCGGCGGGGCCGTCCTGCAGCTGCGGACCAACGTCGCCCATCTCAACGATTTCTGGGTCGATAATTTCGCCCCCGCTCCGGCCGAGGCCGACTTCAAGCCCCACGGCGTCATATACGCCGTCGACGGGATCGCCGGCCGGGAACCTCGCGGCTTCTATCACTCGGAAACTCAGACTGGGGTCCTGGTCAACACAGACAACTACGGTTCCCTCCGGAGCCTGGCCCTCGGCTTGGCCATGGACATCGCCGCGCGGACGGCGGGCGCCGGGACTGCCGGCGCTGTGCGGGGCATGTCCGCCGACATCGACGGCAGCGGCCTCGTCCTGGTTGGCCCCCCGGGAACGAAGAAGACCGAGCTTTTCTTCGAGCT
>JAPKZE010000331.1 GCA_026393955.1 Candidatus Aminicenantota bacterium | reverse complement strand
AAGGCGCCCGCCTCGTCTGCGAGTGGATCTGGAGCGGCGCCATCGGCAACGTCACCGAGGTCCACTGCTGGACGAACCGGCCCATCTGGCCCCAGGGCGGGATCGACGCGCCGGCCGAGATCCCCTCGGTCCCATCGACCCTCGATTGGGACGTCTGGCTCGGCCCGGCCCCATTCCGGCCCTACCATCCCGCCTACCATCCGTACAAATGGCGCGGACTGTGGGACTTCGGCACCGGCGCTCTCGGCGACATGGGCGCCCACATCATGGACCAGCCGTTCTGGGCCCTCAAGCTCAAGTCGCCCATCAGCGTCCAGGCCTCATCGACGATCTACTCAAAGGATTATGCGCCGGCGGCCGAGGTCGTGACCTACGAATTCGCCGCCCGCGAAGGCATGCCGCCCGTGACCCTGACCTGGTGGGACGGCGGCCTCATGCCGCCCCGTCCGCCGGAGCTCGAACAGGGCCGTATGGTCGGCGACGACGGCGGCGGTTGCTTCTTCCGCGGCGACAAGGGCCTGCTCATGTGCGGCACCTACGGGGAGAACCCGCGCCTGGTCCCCGAGACCCGGATGCAGGAGTTCAAGCGGCCCGAGAAGACCATCCCGCGCTCGCCCGGCATCCGCCTGGAGTGGTTCGAGGCCATCAAGAAGGGGACCAAGTCGACGACCGACTTCTCCTATTCGGGACCGCTGACCGAGACCATGCTCCTGGCCAACGTCGCCGTCCGCCTCAAGGACAAGAACATGAAGCTCCTCTGGGACGGCGAGAAGATGGAGTTCACTAACCTCGCCGAGGCCAACGAGCTGTTGCACTTCCCCTACCGGCCCGGCTGGAGCCTGTAATGGGATCGTCCCCGCAAGGGGACTGTCACGCTTGGATTCTCTGGGGGCGGTCCCTTGAAGCGGGCCGCCCCCGTTCTTCATTCAAGGAGGCCCTCATGCGTCCCGCGATCCTGACCGTTTCGAAGAGACCTTTCCTTCTGGCTATCGCCGGCCTGGCCCTGTTCGCCGCTGCGGCCCTGGCCCAGCAGATCACCTGGTCCGTCCACGATCCGAACCGGCCCCAGCCGCCGGTTATGACCCCCGGCCCGGCCGGTCCGCCGGTCCCGCCGCCCTCCGACGCCGTCGTCCTTTTCGACGGCCGGGACCTCAAGGGGTGGACGGACGCCAAGGGCCAGCCGGCCCTCTGGAAGGTCGAGGATGGCTACTTCGAGGTCGTGCCCAAGACCGGCGATATCCGCACGGCCAAGGGCTTCGGCGACTGCCAGCTCCACATCGAATGGATGGCCCCGTCCCCGGCCAAGGGCGCGGACCAGGACCGCGGCAACAGCGGCGTCTTTCTCATGGGGCTTTATGAGGTCCAGGTCCTCGACTGCTTCGGGAACAGGACCTACGCCGACGGCATGACCGCGGCCATCTACGGCCAGTACCCGCCGCTCGTCAACGCCTGCCGCGCCCCGGGCGAATGGCAGACCTACGACATCGTCTTCCACCGGCCCCGCTTCGACAAGGACGGGAAGCTCCTGGCCCCGGCCCGCATGACCGTCTTCCACAACGGGATCCTCGTCCACGACAACGACGTCCTGACGGGGCCGACGGCCCACAAGGCCCGCCCGCCCTACCAGATGCACCCCGACCGGCTGCCCATCTCGCTCCAGGACCACGGCCATCCGGTCCGCTACCGGGCGATCTGGCTGCGCGAGCTGGAGTGAAGGAGAACGCCATGAAGAGAGCCATCCCGCTGGCCGCGGTCCTCCTCGGCGCGGCCGGTCTTCTCGTCTGTTCCGGCACCGCTCAGGCGCCCGCCCGGGTCAAATCCGCCCTGGTCGTCTGGGGCGGCTGGGAGGGCCACGAGCCCAAACAATGCGTCGACATCTTCGCCCCCTGGCTCGAGAGCCAAGGCTTCCAGGTCGAGATCTCCCACACCCTCGACGCCTATCTCGACCTCGAGAAGCTGAAGAAGCTCGACCTCATTGTCCACATCTTCACCATGTCCGATATCAAGCCCGAGCAGGAGCGCAACCTCGAGGAGGCCGTCAAGAGCGGCGTCGGCCTGGCCGGCTGGCACGGCGGCCTGGGCGATGCCCACCGCTCGGCCGTCGAATACCAGTTCATGGTCGGCGGCCAGTGGGTCGCCCACCCCGGCGGCGTCATCGACTACGACGTCGACATCACCGATCCCGACGATCCCATCACCAAGGGCCTCCCGCGGCGATTCCACATGAAGTCGGAGCAGTACTTCATGCACGTCGATCCCGGCATCGACGTCCTGGCCACGACGACCTTCTCGGGCCGTCACGCCTCCTGGATCGACGGGACCGTCATGCCGGTCGTCTGGAAGAAGCTGTACGGGACGGGCCGGGTCTTCTACACCTCGCTCGGCCACGTCGCCGCCGACTTCGATGTCTCCGAGGCCCGGACGATCGTCCAGCGGGGCCTGCTCTGGGCGGCCCGGGTGTCGGGCGATGATCCGCCCAAAATGAACATCTACGCCCCGCTCCTCAAGAAGAAGTAGCCGCCGGCCCGCTAAGATGACGGGGGAAGGAGAAGGGGCATGAGGAAAAGCGTTGTCCTTGTCGCGGCGGGGCTCTGCCTGTTCGGAGCGGCCGGCCTGCTGGCCTCGAGATCGAAGGCGCCCGCGGGCGGCGCGTTCCAGGACGACCGGGCCAGGTTCTACGGCAAGCAGGTCGTCGACCACATCAGCGTCGTAGACCCGGGGAACGCCCTGGGCGAGCCCGACGGCCGCTTCGCCGAGATCCGCCCCGGCGGCGAGATGACCGTCCTCATGGCCGACCGCATCTACTACTCGGACGCCTCGGACGACGGGGCCGTCGTCGCCAGGGGGGACGGCCGTTACGGGCTGGCCGGATTGTTCCGGATGGACGAGGACGGACAGTCCGCGTGGCAGCCGCTGCCCCAAGGCCGTACGCCGGGCGGCTTCAAGCTCGGGACGTCCATGTTCAACGTCGTCCAGTCCACGGACACCCTCAAGATCGCGAACGACGACACCCGCTCGGTCTTCGTGGACGCCGTCAGCGGCTACGGGAAGGGCGAACGGGCCCGCTGACCGGGCCGCCTTAGCGCGGACTGCGGACGAACAGCGACAGCACGACCTCCGGCCGGAGGCCGTAGAAGGTCTGGACGTAGCCGTCGCCCAGCTCCTCGGCGACCGCGTCGGCGAAGGCCGCCGAGGCGATGACCGCGCCGGCCCGGGCGGCGCCGATGTCACGGTGCGCCGAGGCCGCGTCCGTCCAATAGCCCACCTGCCGGAACTTGCGAAGATACCACGGCAGAGGCCAGGTCTCTTCGGGCGGGGCGACGACCTCGACGAGCATGTCCCTCTTCTCCGGCGCGGCCGCGGCGGCGTTCTCCACCGCGGCGACCAGTCTGAGGAGGTCCGGGCCGGTCTGGGCGTAGACATAAGGATTGGCGGGGTCCGCGGCGTAGACGAAATTCGCCCGATAGGCCTGGAGGGCCAGGTCGGCGAAGCCCGGCACGAGGACGGCCAGGACGAGGACCTTGATCAGCTTGAACCGGCTGATCCTCAGCAGCAGGGCGACGCCGTTGCCGGCCAGGATGACCAGGCCGAGGTAAAAGGGGAGCAGGTTCCAGGGCGTCTTGTAGGGGATGAGGCTGTAGACGGCGGCAGTGACCACGGTGAAAAAGAGGATGAAGCGCAGAAAGCGCGGGTTGCCGTCCCGGCCCGCGTCGTGCCCCAGGGCCGCGATGCCGCCGGCCGTGGCGAGGAAAAGCAGGAAGGCCTCGCTCCAGACGGGGCCGCCGGCCGTCTTGGAATAGGACAGGATCTGGAAATAGGTGGACCAGGGGTGGGCGTGGACGCCGGGGTGCCCGGCCCGGGCGAACGACGCGCCGATGGCCTGGAGGACGTCCGCCAATCCCCCGGGGTTGCGGAAGAACGAAGTATAGAAGAGCGCGGCGACGGCCGCCCCGGCCGCGAGGAAGGCGGCGGCGTGGAGGCCGGACGGAAGCTTGGTCCGCGTATCCCGCCAGACCCAGGCGTCTCCGGCCGTGACCACCCCGCGGCGGCGGGTCCGGACGCTTTCGATGAGCGAAACGGCCATGAAGGCCGCCGCCAGGCCGGCGAAGAGGATGAGGCTCGTCTCCTTGGTGGCGAACATCAGGCCGGCCGCGACGCCCGCGCCGAGGGCCCACAGGAGGGAGCGCCGCCGGGTGTACCTCCAGCCGGCGCCCAGCAGGGCCGCCAGGAAGACGACGAGCAGCGTCTCCTGGATGTAGAAGCGGCTGTAGTAGGTCAGGGCCGGAGAGACGGCGGCCAGCGCGGCTGCGGCCAGGGTCGCCTCCTTCGACAGCCCGCCGGAAAAGAGCAGAAAGACGACGAGGAGGGCCGCGCCGAACAAGGCCGGGACGAGCCGGAGGATCCTCTCGTCGAGTCCGGCCAGGGTCGTCGCGCCGGCCGCCCGGGCCGCCGGCAGGGTCAAGTAATAGAGGGTGGGGCCGTGATGGTCCTTCGGGTCGAAGCGGTAGTCGCCGCGTTCGAGCAGATCGCCGAACTTGACCGCCTGGTTGGCCTCGTCGGCGTGCATGGGCCGGAGGTCGAGGCGGACGGTCCGGAAGGCGAGGGCGCCGGCGACGGCGCAGAGAAAAAGCGCCCGGAAGGCTGTTTTCGTCATTTGGCCGGGAGGCCGTAGACCTCGACCTCCACGTAGTGGTTCATGTCGGTGGAGGTGTTGCCGGCGCTGGTGAGCCGGACGTAGCGGGCCTTGACGCCCTTGGGATCGAAGAGCTTGCCGTCGAACGTCTCGATGTACTCCTTGTCCCTGCCCGCGCCGAGGCCGGCGGTGTTGTCGTGGTCGTTGTTGAAGACGGTCGTCACGCCGCTGATGAAGTCCTTGTCGTCGGACACTTGGACGATGACGTCCCGGTAGACCCGGGCCTGGCTGTGGTAGTGCCAGCAGACGATGGCCTGCAGGTCCTGGGACTTGCCGAGGTCGATCTGGACCCACTGGAGCATGGGCCCGAATTCGACGTAGTAGCCGTCCTCGCCGGACTTCTTGCCGTCCGTGACGAAGGCGATCTCGCCGATGACGGGCTCCTTGTCGCTGGCCGAGACCGGCTTGCCGGCCGAAAGGAGCGTCGTGCCGGCCGGGACCATGAACGGCCCGCGGGGACGGCCGGTGACCGTCTCGAGGTTGGGCGTGCGGATGTTCTTGGGCGTGCCGACGAACATCGGCTTGGGCAGCTGGATCTGCAGGACCTCCTTGCCCGGGTCCTGGGCGGCGGCCGCGGGGGCCAGCACGGCCAGGCCGAGGACGAGCAGGGCGAGCGAACCGGCGAGCGTCTTCATCGTGATCGTCTCCTTGCGGCCGCGGCCCTTTCTCCCGGGACCGAGCCTGCGTTGAATATTCTACACGTTTCGGGCCCGGTTTTCACGAGGGCCCAGACGACGGGATGCCGGCGGCTGAAATCCGCGACCTCCTCGGTCGACAGGACCATGAAGGCCGTCGACAGGGCGTCCGAGGCGGCCGCGGACGGGTGGGAGGCCCAGGCCGCGGCGTGCCCGGCGGCGGGCCGGCCGGTTCGCGGGTCGACGATGTGCGCCCCCTTGACCTCGGTCCCCGAGCCGCTCAGGGCGCGCTTGAGCAGGAGGACGCGGCCGGGCCCCGCCGTCCCGTCCGGGCCCGCCCCTGCGCCGACGGGCCAACCCCGTCCCTGGCCGGGTCCCGGCGGACCCGGACCTTCGGCCAGGGCCGTGCTCGTCCCGGCGTGGAGGAGGACATTCCCGATCTCCCAATCACGGAGCACGGTCAGGGCGGCGTCGAGGGCGTAGCCCTTGCCCACCGCCCCGAGGTCGAGGTCGAGGAGCGGTGCGGCCGCCCGTCCCGTCGGCCGGAGGCGGGTGACCTCGAAGCCGCGGCCGTCCGTATCGATCCGAAGGAGCGCCGTCAGCGGCCGGGGGAGGGATCGGGTCCGGCGGCCGGACGTCCGGCCCGTCCCGAGGTAATTGGCGTCGAAGGCGCCGCCCGTCTCGGACTGGATGAAGGCCGAGAGCCCCAGGACCTCGGCCGTCTCGAGGCCGACGCGGAGCGTGCCGCCGGGCGGGAGGCGTCCGATGCGGCTCGTCTCGCTCGAGGGGTCGAAACGGCTGAAGAGCCTTTCGAGGCGGTCGATCTCGTCGAAGGCCGCCCGGGCGGCCTGGCGCGCGTAGGCTTCCTCTTTTCCCGCGATGAAGATCTCGAACGTCGTGGCCATGGCTTCGTGGGCGAAGCGGGGGACGGCCGGCGGTTGGACTCGGGCCATATCGCACGGAACCTATCGAGAAGCCTTGGTGCCGATGGGCAGCTCCCTGACGGCGTCCGACCCGACGTGGATGCGGGCGGCGACGTCCCGCTCGCCGCGGATCTTCTCGTCGGTCAGGTAATGGACGTCGAGCAGGCCGTCCGAGTGGAAGCCCGTCCGGAAGTAGTTCATCTCGGCGAGCGACAGGCTCCAGCCTTGGAGCCAGGTCTCGAGCTCCTTGCGCTGTCGCCCGCCGCCCAGGAAATGGACGATGAGCCGGATGGGGTCGGCCGGGCCGGCTTCGCCGCCGTCGCTCGGGTCGACGATATAGACGCCCCGGACGCCCCATTTCTGGGCGCCGCTGTGGAAGGCGATCCGCTCGGCCATGCGCAGACGCCAGCGGGCCTGGTCGTCGTCCTCGCGCGGCGCGGCGGCCCCCGTCGCGGACGCGGTCCTTACGGCCGCCTCGGGCGGGGCGAAGAAACCGACGGCGAGCTCGCGGTCGGCGTTCATGAGCACGCGCAGGACCTTGCCCCCGGTCACGTCCGGGATGTCGATGACCCGGAGGGCGTCCGTGACCGCGGCGCACTCGGGGCAGTGCTCGGCCAGCTTGTTCGGCGCCTCGAGGAGGAAGCGCTCGTTGAACTTCACGCCTTCGTCGTCGGGGTAGAGAGGCAGGTAGCGGATGCCGGACTCGACGAGGTCCTGGAAGAAGTGGGTCCCGAAGGACACGTCGGGGACGTAGTTGCCCTTCTTTCGGGCGATCTCGACCAGCATGGACGAGTTGTTGATATCCGAGTAGGTGACCCGGACGCCGAGCTTGATGTCGCCGCGGCTGCCCCACCGGCCCGGGCCCATGAGGATGAACTGGCGGCGCGGCAGGAGCTTGTTGAGCTTGCCCACGGCCTCGCCGACGGCGACGAGGTCGGCGTATTCGGCCAGCCCGCCGTAGCGGTCGGGATCGACGTAGACGACGTGGGTGATGTCGGCGACGCGGCCGTTCGAGACGTATTTCCGGGCCGTGAACAGGACGGCCTCGTCCTTGAGATTGGCCGGGATCTCCATGGCCACGTCCTCGGAGGCCTGGCTCTGCGGCCGGCACTGGAGGAGGTAGAAGTCCGTTCCCGTCGAAGCGAACTCGATGTCGACCGGGACGCCCATCGCCGAGGACAGGGTCTTCAGGATGGCCTCGAGCTGGAGCATGAACGGCGACCCGGAGATGAGGCCCTCGAAGGTGACGACGGCGTCCGACTTGGCCAGGTCCGTGGCCAGGCCCATGGGCCTCTGGAGGAGCCCGTCCCGGTAGATCGAGAAGACCTTGGTCAGGGCGGGGTATTCGTGCCCGACCTCGTCGAGCAGCTCGCGGATGTCCTTGGTGACGAAGCGGTTCTCCTCGAGGTCGATGACGTCGATCTTCTTGGGCGAATAGCGGACGGCCTCGTCGGTCGAGACGTTGACCCGGAGGTTCGGCTGGCTCGGGGCGACGAGGACGGGGTAGTCGTCGCTGACGCGGTCGACCGCCCGGGTCCCCAGGCCGGGGACGAGCCGGAGGAGGCCGTCCTCCCGCTTGATCCGCGGCGACCAGCGGAACTCGTTGCGGCTGAAGGCGACGCCGGCGTAGGCGGGGAAGAAGTACTTGCCGGCCCGGGTGCCGACGACCTCCTGGATCATGACGCCCATCTCCTCGTAGAAGTCGAGGAGGCCGCGCTCGGCCCGGTACTGGATCGGGTCGGGGCTGAAGATCGAAGCGTAGACCTCGGCCACGGCGTCGAGCAGGGCCTCGAGGCGCTGCTGCTTGTCGCCCTGGTTGGCCAGGAACAGGCTCTTGTACTTGCCGGCGAAGGCCGTGCCCAGCCGGTCCTCGAGGAGGCTCGAGCTCCGGACGATGAGCGGGACCTCG
This sequence comes from Candidatus Aminicenantota bacterium, assembly GCA_026393955.1. GTDB lineage: Bacteria > Acidobacteriota > Aminicenantia > Aminicenantales > Saccharicenantaceae > RBG-16-66-30. The sequence goes on along the minus strand of JAPKZE010000331.1, from coordinate 2,390 downwards.
CCGAAGTCGTCCAGGGCCACGGACAGGCCCTTGACGATCTCGGGCGGGAAGGTCGAGTTCTTGAAGACCTGGACGAGGTGGGGGTACTCCTGGCGGATGACCTCGATGTCCTTGTACTTCTGCTCGATGACGTCGTCGAGGTTGTTGTGGGTCGTGAAGGCGATGAGGCCGTCGGACGTGATGTACCAGGTCTTGGGCTTCTTGACCGTGCCGATGATCTTGTTGCGGCGGCCGGCTTGCTTCAGGATCCGGGTGGCCAGGAACAGCCCGGCGCTCTTGCCGCCGAGCTTGCCGTGGCTGCCCGGCGGGAAGATGATCCGCTCCATGAGGTCGAAGAAATCCTCGAGGTCGACGTACTTCTTGGCCACGTTGATGAACTCGAGCTGCTCGGTGAAGAAGCGCCGGATGAGGGCGACGCGGACGCTGTTGGCCGTCGACCGCTGGAGCTGGATGCCTTCCGGGGCCAGGATCCGGATGCGGCGGATGCTGTCGAGGACCTCGGCCAGGTCGGCGTAGACGTTCTCCAGGCTCTGGACGGCCGAGCTCGAGCGGTCCTCGTTGATCCAGCGCTGGATGCGGTCGAGGATGTCGTCGTCGGTCAGGTTGGCCGAGGCGATCCTGAACGTGTCCTCGGTCAGCTGGAAGAAGCGGTCCATGGATTCGCGGCTCTGGGGCAGGTTGGCGTCGCCGAAGAGGGCTTCCGTGCCGCGGCCGCCGCTGAACTTCTGGAGGAGGTCGCGGGCCTCGGTGACGCCGCGCCAGCCGAGGTAGTTCATCATCTTGCGCGAGACCCGGATGAGCAGGTTCGGATTGGTGTTGCGAAGGAGGTCCAGGGCGATCCGCCAGCCCCGCTTTCCGCCGACCGTTTCGCGCCGGTCGTCGCTCATCTGCTCGTACATGCCCCTGAGGCGCTGGTGGAGGATGAAATGGCCGAGGCGCTCGGCGACCGTCTGGATGAGCTTGATCTCGCCCTTCATGAACGGGCCGCAGTCGCTCTCGGGGGTCGGCTTCCTGTACGACACGCAGAGGCGGCCGACCGACGTATCCTGGACCCGGATATCGGCGCAGTGGATGTAGGGGGTTTCCTCGAAGTCGGGGGATTCGAAGGTGTCGGACCCGTAGGTGATCTGGGCCTGGCAGCACTCCGGGAACTGCCAGCCCGGCGGCATGGCCTCGATGATCTGGCGGAAGACGTCCTCCAGGGGGACGTCGTAGATGCTGAGGATCTCCTCGATGCGGTACAGGCAGCTGAGCTCCTTGGCCCGTTCGTGGAGGGTGGAGAACAGGGTGCTGACGGCCGTCGGCGTGCGCGGATTGCTCATGTCGCGGCGTCCCTCCTCGGCCACGGTCCCTCCGGAGGTGAGGGACCCGCGCGGCCCCGTCGTATCATCGAGAACGCCCCGCCCCCCGGTCGTTCGGGAGGCGGGGCGCTGACGTCACAACGAAAGGAGCGGTCAGACCCACGAAATGACGTAGGCGGCGTCGCGCATGTAGAGCTTGCGCGTCCGGGCCAGCTCGCTGACGGCCTTGAAGGCGGCGGTCATCTTCTCGTCGAGGCGGGTCAGGACCTCTTCCTTGGTCCAGAAGTAGTTCATGTTGCACTGGACCTGCTCGAAGTAGCTGCAGGTGACCCCGCCGGCATTGGCCAGGAAGTCGGGGATCATGAAGATGCCCCGGCCCTTGATGACCGCGTCGGCCTCGGGCGTCGTCGGGCCGTTGGCACCCTCGGCGATGATCTTGACCCTGGGCCCGATCTTCTTAGCGGTGTCGGCGTTGACCTGGTTCTCCAGGGCGCAGGGCAGGAGGATGTCGACGTCCTGCTCGATCCAGGCGTCGCCGGGCAGGCGCTCGTAGTCGAGGGACTCGGCCTTGGCTTTGTCGATGCCGCCGAAGCGGTCGGTGATGGCCCAGAGCTCTTCCAGGTTGACGCCGCTCTTCTTCCGGTAGGTGTAGGAGGCCTGGTCGTTCTGGTCCCAGCAGGACACGGCGATGACCTTGCCGCCGAGCTTGGTGAAGAGCTGGATGGCGTACTGGGCGACGTTGCCGAAGCCCTGGACGGAGGCGACCGTCGATTCGAGCTTGAGGCCCAATTCCTTGAGGGCCTCGCGGACCGTGTAAATGAGGCCGTAGCCGGTGGCCTCGGTCCGGCCGAGCGAGCCGCCCATGCCCACGGGCTTGCCGGTGATGAAGCCGGGGTACTTGGCGCCGTTGATGGCCTCGAACTCGTCGAGCATCCAGAGCATGTGCTGGGGGCTGGTCATGACGTCGGGAGCGGGAACGTCCCGGAGGTTGCCGACGTCCTTGGCGATGACCCGGATCCAGCCGCGGCAGAGCCGTTCCTGCTCGCGGGGGCTGAGGTCGTGCGGGTCGCAGATGACGCCGCCCTTGCC
>JAPKZE010000375.1 GCA_026393955.1 Candidatus Aminicenantota bacterium | reverse complement strand
TTTCTAAGATATCTCTCAGAAGCGCTCCTCCGAGTTGCTCCGGCGCGCTTCTGATGGTCGCTCCTCGGAATCCGCTCCCCGCCGCTCCTCCAGGAACACCCCTGCGCGGGGCGGATTCCCTGACCGGCCATTCCAGATTGCTTGTTTAAAGAACGATGTATGTAAAAGGAAGAAAAGGATGCGGAAAGGGACCGCTTTTCTTATGGGATCAGCCCGGCGAAGTTGTACATCCGGCGGGGGTCGGCGGGGTGGCGGCGGTAGGAGAGCAGGCGCGGCTCGCAATGGGTGCAGACGGGGCCGGCGTCGAAGACGTTCGTCTTCCGGAGGCCCAGGCCGTCGAGCAGCCAGCGATTGGCCGCCTTCAGGTCCAAGAGATATTTGCTCTTCAGGCCGGGGACATGGACCCCCGGTACGTGTCCCCTTTCGACGAAGACGGACGGCGGGAACCCGGCCCGCAGGAAAGCGTCCCGGACCTCCAGCCCGACCTCATAGCAGGCGGGTCCGATGCAGGGGCCCAGAGCGGCCCGCAGGTCCCCGGGCTTCGAACCGTAGGCTTCGCCCAAGGCTTTGACCGCCTTCTCCAGGAGGCGGCCCTCCGTCCCGCGCCAACCGCAGTGGACGGCGGCCACGGCCCGGTTCGGCTCGTCGACGAGGAGGACGGGCAGGCAATCCGCGGTGCGGATGACCAGGAGCAATCCCGGGACGTTCGTCATCAGGGCATCACCCTCGAGCGTCCCGCCGGGCGCCTCGTCCAGCCGGTGCACGATGTCCGAATGGAGCTGATGCATGATGACAGGACGCATTCCCTTGGCCGCCGCGAAGGCCAGGAGATCCGCTTCGCTCCACCGGGCATCCCCGAAGCCGTGGACGAGTCCGGGGATGGGTTCGAGCCGGGGCACGGTGAGATAGGGCCGCTGGTTCACGGTCATGGCCACCCAGTAATACCAAAAAGATACCCCCGGCTCAAGGCGGCCGGCCGGCGGCTTGTCATTTGAGGGCCGTCTTCGTATGATGAGGACAGCATGTCCGCCAAGGAAAGATCCATGTCCGCTGTCCTCGCGTTCAGTCTCGCCACCGTGCTCGTGGGCGCCGTTCTGCTGGCGTCCGAGGGCAGGCCCCGGGCCCGGGATTTCGGCCTCGTCATCGGGGTCCTCCCTCCGGGCCCGCTCAACGCCATCACCGATGTGGCCGGGGTCAAGGTCGGCCAGGTCACGCTCGTCGAAGGCAGGGACGTCCGGACTGGGGTCACCGTCATCCTGCCCCACGAAGGGAATCTCTACCAGGACAAGGTCCCGGCCGGGGTCTCGGTCGGGAACGGCTACGGCAAGCTGACGGGCGTGACCCAGATCCGGGAGCTCGGCACGCTCGAAACACCCGTCGTCCTGACCAACACCTTGAGCGTTCCCGCCGCGGCCGACGCCCTCATCGACTGGACGCTCGGCTTTCCGGGCAACGAGCGGGTCGCCTCGGTCAACCCGGTCGTGGGCGAGACCAACGACGGCTGGCTCAACGATATCCGCGGCCGTCACGTCACCAAGGCCCACGTCCTCGAGGCCGTCCGCGCCGCCGCCGGCGGGCCGGTCGCCGAGGGGGCGGTCGGCGCCGGGACGGGAACGACCTGCTTCGATTACAAGGGCGGCATCGGGACAGCCTCGCGCCGTATGCCCGAGGCCCGGGGCGGCTATACGGTCGGCGTCCTCGTTCAGACGAACTTCGGTGGCGTCCTGACCATCCGCGGTGTGCCGTTCGACCGGAAGGAGGCCGGGGTCGGCGCGTCGGCGGCGGGCGCGAACCTGTCCGGCGACGGCTCCTGCATGATCGTCGTGGCCACCGACGCCCCGCTCGACGCCCGCAACCTCGAACGCCTGGCCAGGCGGGCCCTTCTCGGCATCGCCCGCACGGGCGGCTATTTCTCGAACGGCAGCGGCGATTATGCCGTCGCCTTCTCGACCGCCCCGGGCGTCCGCGTCCCCCATCACGCGACGGAACCGACACGGACGGTCACAATCCTCCGCGACGACGCGGTCTCGCCGCTCTTCCAGGCCGCGGCCGAGGCCGCCGAGGAGGCCATCCTCAATTCCCTGTTCAAGGCCGTCAGGACCGAGGGTAAGGACGGACATATCGCCGAGGCCCTCCCGCTCGAGCGCGTCAGGGACCTGCTCAAATGAGCCGCCGGAAGCTCAAGACGATCGGCGTCCTCGGCGGCATGGGTCCGGAGGCCGGGGCCTATTTCTTCGAGAGGATCGTCCGCGAGACCGCGGCCGGGCGCGACCAGGATCACCCCCCGGTCATTCTCTGCAGTCTGCCGCAGATCCCGGACAGGACTCCGGCCATCCTGCACGGCGGCCCGAGCCCGGTCCCGGCCATCCTGCGAGGACTCCGGACGCTCCAGAGGGCCGGCGCGGATTTCGCCGTCATGTCCTGCATCTCGGCCCACTATTTCTATCCCCGGCTCGCCCCGCGTTCGCCCCTCCCTTTATTCAGCCTGATCGACGACACCCTGGCGGCCATCGGGAAGATGCGGCCCGTCCCGAGAACGATCGGTCTCATCGGCACGACCGGGACCGTGAGGTCGGGGATCGTCGCCCGACCCTTCGAGGCGGCGGGCTTCGAGGTCATTGTCCCCTTCGCCCGGGACCAGGAGAGGGTCATGACCGCCATCTACGGGAAAAAGGGGCTCAAGGCCGGCGTCACCGAAGGCCCGCCCCGGGAGACCCTCCTCGATATCGCCGGCGACCTCGTCCGCCGGGGCGCCGAGGCGATCCTGGCCGGCTGTACCGAGATCCCCCTGGTCCTCCAAGCGGCGGACCTCCCCGTTCCTTTGGTCGAGCCCATGGCCATTGGGGCCCGGGCGGCCGTGCGGCGGGCCGGCGCCCGCCTCCGCTGATCTTCAAGGTTATGCCGGATCGCCCCTGGAAAGAAAGCCCGAGTGTTTTGGAGTGAGCGAACAAAGAACCCGAGGGTCTCCTTGACTTTAGGGGGGCAATCGGCTATAACTTTGCGGTACTTTTCCCCTGTGAGGAGGTGAAAGTTTTTGGCTTTTGTACAGCTTGACGAAGGTGAGAATCTCGAGTCCGCCCTGCGCCGGTTCAAGAGGAAAGTCCAGCAGGAAGCGATCATCAAGGAGATCAAGAAGCACTCGGTCTACTTCAAGCCCGGCGAGAAGAAGCGGATGAAGCAGGCCCAGGCGCGCAAGCGGATGAGACGGCGCATCAAGAGAGAGCGCGACGTCGAGTATTGACAACTTTCATCTCTCCTCGAAAAAACATCGCCCCGATCCGACAACACGACACCTGAAACGAAAGGCCGGGTCCATCGCGAGAGAGGGGGAGTCACGGCGACCCAAAAACCCGCCTGGCTGAAGGTCCGACTTCCGTCGCACGGCGAATTTTTCCGTGTGGCGGAGATCCTCAAGGCCGGACGTCTGCACACGATCTGCCAGAGCGCCCGCTGCCCGAACATCGGCGAGTGCTGGGAGCGCCGGACGGCCACGTTCCTCCTCCTCGGCGACACCTGCACCCGCGACTGCGGCTTCTGCGCCGTGGCCAAAGGGAGGCCCCTCCCCCCGGACCCGGAGGAGCCCGCCCGTGTCGCCGAGGCGGTCGCGGCGCTCGGCCTGGCCTACGCCGTCGTCACCTCCGTGACCCGCGACGATCTCCCGGACGGCGGAGCAGCCCACTTCGCGGCCGTCATCCGGGCCATCCGCGCCAAGAGCCCGGCGACACGGATCGAGGCCCTCATCCCCGATTTCGGCGGGGACGCGGCGGCTCTGGAGACGGTCCTCGCCGCCCGGCCGGAGGTCCTCAATCACAATCTAGAGACGACGGAGTCGCTCTATCCGGCTATCCGCCGCCCCCGGGAGAATTATCGCCGGTCGCTCGGCGTCCTGGCCGCGGCGAAGGCCCGAAGCGCCCTGACGAAGTCGGGGCTCATGATCGGTCTCGGCGAAGGCGAGGCCGACATCCTCCGGACCTTCGACGACCTGCGGCGGGCCGGCTGCGACCTGCTGACCGTCGGACAGTACCTCCAGCCGACGGCGGCCCATCCTCCGGTCGCGAAGTACTACACGCCGGAGGAATTCGCGGGCCTGGCCGCGTCGGCCCGCCGGGCGGGGTTCCGGGAGGTCGTCTCCGGTCCGCTCGTCCGAAGCTCCTACCAAGCCGGCCGGTTGTACGAGACGGTCGAACACAAGGACGAACGAACATGCGCTACCTGATCTTCACGGACATCCACGGCAACATGGAAGCCTTCCAGGCGGTCCTCAAGGCCGCCCAGAAGAAGAAGATCGACCACTACATCTTCCTCGGCGACCTCGTCGGCTACGGCGCCTCCCCGAACGAGGTCATCGCCAAGATCTTGACCCTCAAGCCCCTGTCCATCATCCGCGGCAACCACGACAAGGCCGTCTCCGGCCTCGATTCGGTCCAGACCTTCAATCCCATCGCCGCGTCGGCCATCTTCTGGACCAAGAAGACCATCGCCCGCAAGCACCTCGACTTCCTGGTCCGGCTGAAGCAGAGCCCCGAGGTCGTCCAGGATTCCATCACCATCTGCCACGGCGCGCCGTTCGACGAGGACTATTACATCTTCGGCGAGTTCGACGCGGCCGAGGCCTTCTCCTACATCCAGACGCCGGTCTGCTTCTTCGGCCACACCCACTTCCCGTTCGTCTACACCGAGAAGGACGGCAACGTCGAGGGCACCTTCCTCGAGGGGAACGCCAACGAGGTCAAGCTCGAAAAGGGCGTCCGCTATCTCATCAATCCCGGCTCGGTCGGCCAGCCGCGCGACCGCAATCCCCGGGCCGCCTTCGCCGTCTATGACTCCGAGGCCCGGACCATCAAGTTCTGCCGGGTCGATTACGACATCGAAGAGGCCAAGCGGAAGATCATCGACGAGAAGCTCCCTCCGGCCCTGGCCGAGCGCCTCAGCCTCGGGATCTGAGGGACCGTCCCTCTTGATCTGCGGTTTTCAGGGTGCTATTCCCTCGGCCGGAAAAGCCTGTCGCCGAGGGTCTCGCCGAGGAAGAACTTGAACAGGAAGAAATAGATGAGGATGAAGACGGCGTAGAGCAGGAGCATGGGGCCGGACATCGAGCCCAGAATGGCGAAGAGGGTGACGCCCAGAGAAGAGGCGGCCAGCCACAGCGCGACGAGCCAGAAGAGGCCGACGAACAAGACGTCGAAGGCCTTGGATTTGAAGAAGACGGAGAAGCTGAACGGCGGCCGCGGGCCGGGCTCTTCGCGCTCTTCGGGCGTTTCGATCTCGCCGCCGGGGGCGGCGGCCCGGCCCAGCTCCCGGACGGACCGGACCTGTCCGGCGGGCAGGACGACTTTTTCGGGGGTCAAGTCCCGCACTTTCGTTTCTTCGGCCGCTTCGTCCCCGGCCTCCTCGTCCTCCGCTTCCCCCTCGGGCGCGGGCGCCCCGAAGGGCAGCGGCGACTGGCTCACTTTTTCGGGAAGGCCGATGGTCGAGTCCGCGGCCCGGCGGCGAGGGAAGATCTCGACTTCTTCCTCCGTCTCCGGTGTCGCCGGCTCGCCGCCGCGGAACTTGCGCGTCTCGACGGATCCGGTGTCTTCCGCGAAGACGGGCGCGCCCTTCATCGTGCTGGCCCAGGGCGGGAGCGATCCCGTCTGCGGAACGGGAGCCGCTGCGGGGGTGGGCTCGAGGGCCGGTGGCGGGGGCGAAGGGGGCGCCGGCGAAGGCGGCGCGGCCGTCCTCTTTTCACTCAGGACCTCGAGGAGCTTTTCGACCTTTTCCTTGCTCAGCTCGACGGTCCGGCCGAGGTTCTCGAACTCCTTGGTGTCGAAGGTCGCGGGGCGGAAGGCCGCCTCGCCGGCCGTCGCGGCCTCGTCGGGGGCCGCGATCTCCGAGACGTACTCGACCACGGGCTCGTCCTCGGGCGGGACGGGCGCTTCCGGGACTTGAGCGGCTTCCGCCGCCCTCTTCAGGGCCGCCGCCGCGTATTCCCGGGTTTCTTCCTCAGTTTCAGTTTCTTCTTTGACAGCCTCGTCTTCCTTTTCGTCTTCGAGCTCGTCGGCCAGCTCCTCTACCTTTTCCTTTTCCTTTTCCCCGGCCTCGTCATCGCCGTCTTCGGGCTCCGCCTTCTTCGATCCGGACGGACCTTCCTCGACCAGGGCTTTGGAGTCGTCCTGGCCCGCCGCTTCGGCCGCTTCGATCTCGTCGACCAGGATGACCTCTTCGGTGACGTCGTCCTCGCCCGTTTTCCGGGCCTCTTCGGCGACGAGCTCGTCGAGGGCCATCTCCTCGGTCTCCTCGCGGAGCTCTTGGGCCAGCTCCTCGTCGATCTCGCTGTCGAGGTCCTTGGCCGGCGCCGGGCGCTTCTCGTCCTCGGGCTCTTCGACCGTGTAATCCTTCTCTTCGACCTCGGCGTCGACGATCTTCTCGCCCGGGATCTCCTCTTCGATCTCGTCGTCCTCGGAGAACAGCAGCTGGGTACCGCAGTTATTGCAGTACTTGTCGTTCTCGTCGATGATGGCG